>NZ_JAERJY010000049.1:0-21485 GCF_018257375.1 Providencia sp. JGM181
TATCTGTCCTGAATATATATGATTCTAAATTCGAATACAGTAATGAAAAAAAATCTGATTTCAGAACACTAAAATTTAATGATAAAAGTCACCCTGCTTTTGGTAATTTTATCGGTATTGGCTATGATTTTTATGACCAATTTTCAGTGCCTGTACGCACTGAGGTAGAAGTGGGTATGCGAGGAAAAGTTAGCGATACTCATAACCTTAATGCACTTTCTGGTTCAGCCAGTAATTCTGGCTCTTCTGATATGAAAAACGAAGCGACGCTAACGACCGTTATGTTAAATAGCTACTATGATATGAAAAATCAAACCGCATTCACGCCCTATATTTCTTTTGGGCTCGGATTAGCAAGTACACGGTATGAAAATACACAACGGTCAGAATTCGAAATTTTTGGTTTTAAACAAAGTTCAAATCAATCAAAGTCAGATAGAATCAATAAACTAGCATGGAGTTTAGGGCTGGGTAGCCGATATGCTTTCAACGATAACCTCTCATTTGACTTGGGCTATCGATTTACCGAAGCAGGTAAATACAAAATATCCATGGCAAATGCCCTCGATAAAAACGCGACGGAAACATCCACCATCAATCTCGCCAGCCATGACTTTATGTTCGGGATCGCCTACCGTTTTTAATACACCTAATTCAGTAAATTTTAAGCAATAAAAAACCTGTTCAATTGAACAGGTTTTCTTACTGAATACGTTAAATCAACTTCAACGTGACAGGTTTTATTACTTTTTAGCACCTGGGATGCTGAAACGCTGGTTGAAGCGATCAACACGACCACCGGTAGCAACATCACGTTGTTTACCAGTATAGAACGGATGGCAGTTACCACAAACGTCCAGGTTCAGAGAGTGACCAGCTGTTGAGTTGATTTTCATTACGTTGCCGCAAGAACAAGTTGCAGTAACTTCTTCGTATTTAGGGTGAATACCTTTTTTCATGGGAGAACCTCTAATAAGGCCGTGTCGCCATTCCAGCCCTAACGCCGGACACCACACGTCGTGTTGATTAAATTTAGTTTATTGGCAAAACAAAATTAATTGATACCAAAGGCGGCGGATCATACAGAAAATCTGTTTATCACGCAATGAAAATAGCATGATTTTTGTGGTACTCTAACAGAATACCCTCATATTTTTGTACAAAAAACAGACGGAAATCCAGCTATGATCGTCGTTCAGGTGGCGTTACCTGTTCCATTAAATCGCACATTTGATTATCTCTTGGGTGCAAATATGCCAGTCCCCGTCATCGGTGGACGAGTTATGGTGCCTTTTGGCAAACGCCAAGCCCTTGGTGTGGTTGTTAATCTGAGCGATAAAAGCGAATTTCCCGAAGACCAACTCAAAGCCGTGGAGCTGGTGTTAGATTCAAAAACCCTGTTCCCCGACGATCTCTGGCAGCTGCTGTTATGGTCATCTCAATACTACCATTATCCTATTGGCGAAGTGCTATTTCACGCGATGCCAACCCTATTGCGCCAAGGGAAGCCTGCGGAATTTACGCCGATCTGGCAATGGCAAGTAACTGAAGAAGGCCAAGCGGCGGATCTGAATGAGCTAAAACGATCCCCAAAACAGCAGCAAGCATTAGCGCTCTTACGCCGCCGTCCGGTTTATCGCCATCAAGTTAGTGAGCTTGAAATCAGTGAAAGCGCCCTGCAAGCATTAAAGAAAAAACAGTATGCCGAGTTGTACCCTGTTCAGCCGGTTGCAGAAAAGTGGCAATCGCAATTTGCCGTCAGCGGAGAACGTTTACGACTCAATAGCGAACAAGCCACTGCTGTAGGCGCAATTCGCGCAGAAGATGATAATTTTTCGCCGTGGTTACTGGCGGGGATCACCGGATCGGGAAAAACCGAAGTCTACCTGAGTGTGTTAGAAAATATTCTGGCTCAAGGTAAACAAGCCTTGGTATTAGTCCCCGAAATTGGCTTAACACCACAAACCATTAATCGCTTCCGTGAACGCTTTAACGTTCCTGTGGATGTGCTGCATTCTGCACTCAATGACAGTGAACGCTTAGCGGTTTGGTTACGGGCAAAGCAAGGTTCTAACGGCATTATCATCGGGACTCGCTCTGCCTTGTTCACGCCATTTGCCCGTCTTGGCATTATTATTATCGATGAAGAGCATGACAGTTCGTATAAACAGCAAGATGGCTGGCGCTACCATGCCCGTGATTTGGCGGTTTTCCGTGCAAAAAAAGAAAATATCCCAATTATCATGGGAACTGCGACGCCATCACTCGAAACACTGAGCAATGTTCAACAGAATAAATATCGTCAATTAAATCTCACTATCCGTGCAGGAAACGCCCGTCCCGCTGAGCAGCATTTGATTGATTTAAAAGGGCAGCCGCTTAAATTTGGGCTATCCCATTTACTGATCCAACATATTAAAAATCACCTCGCACAAAATAATCAGGTGATTTTATTTTTAAACCGCCGAGGTTATTCGCCTGCACTTATCTGCCATGAATGCGGTTGGATAGCGGAATGCCAGCGTTGTGATCATTACTATACTTTGCACCAAAATTTTCATCAGTTACGTTGCCATCACTGTGATAGCCAGCGCCCTGTTCCGCGCCAATGCCCGCAATGTGGATCAACGCATTTAGTGCCTGTCGGAATGGGAACCGAGCAGCTAGAAGAAGGAATTTCCGAGCTATTTCCGGATGTGCCTGTCACCCGTATTGACCGTGACACCACCAGCCGAAAAGGGGAACTGGAGCAACATTTGAACGCTGTCCATGAAGGTGGCGCGCGAATTTTGATTGGCACACAAATGCTGGCGAAAGGACACCATTTTCCAGATGTGACTCTCGTGGCATTGCTGGATGTTGATGGCGCCTTATTTTCTAGCGATTTTAGAGCCGCCGAACGTTTCGCACAATTATATGTGCAGGTCTCAGGACGAGCAGGACGGGCAGGTAAGCAGGGGGAAGTGTTCTTACAGACTCACCACCCTGAGCACCCGCTTTTGCTCACCTTACTAGAAAGTGGCTATAACGCCTTTTCTGCAGAAGCCCTTGAAGAGCGCCGAGTGGCAATGCTTCCACCGTTTACTAGCCACATTCTTATTCGGTCTGAAGATCATAATAATCAGGATTCAAGGCAGTTTTTACAGAATGTTCGCCAATATATTAGCCAACACCCACAAAGTGACTCACGCTTATGGATTTTAGGTCCTGCACCGTCTATTCAAGCCAAACGAGGCGGACGTTTTCGCTGGCAGCTTTTATTGCAACATCCATCACGCGCCTATCTGCAACAGTTTATGGCGCAATTATTACCTGAGTTACTAAAACAACCGGAAAGCCGCAAGGTAAAATGGAATATTGACGTAGATCCTACGGACGGTTAACAGCACTCATTTACCCGAAATAGGGGTGCTGTAACTAACTGACTCCAATAACTAAACCGTCATTTTTTGCCATAAACGCATGGATTAAGAATTTGGATTAAGTGGTTATCACTATAACTATTTTCAAATTTTGCGAGGCAGCTCTAAAAAATGATGCAAGTCACACTTTTTATGCAAACTAGGTAACAGATATTATTGTGAAACTCTTTAGAATGTCTTTTAATTAACAAAATGACGTGTTCGCGCCATTCAAAAAAAAGCAATCGATTAAATAGACAAAGGAAGGCGTTGTGGAAAGTAAAAAGCACAATAATACGGCGACCATGAAAGATGTCGCGAACGCAGCTGGCGTATCAACAGCCACCGTTTCTCGGACATTGATGAACCCTGAAAAAGTCTCCCTGCAAACACGCCAAAAAGTTGAGCAAGCCGTCTTAGATGTTGGCTATTATCCTCATAACCTTGCCCGCAGCTATAAACGCAATGAATCCAAAACTATTCTCGCGATCGTCCCAGACATTAGCGATCCATTCTTCAGCGATGTGATCTGCGGTATTGAAGAAGTGGCTGCTCACGAAGGTTACTTTGTGCTGATTGGTGACTGTAAACATCAACAGAAACAAGAAAATGCCTTTATCAACCTGATCATTACCAAACAGATTGATGGCATGGTTCTGTTGGGCTCTAACTTACCGTTTGATGTCTCAACCGAAGAACAAAAAAATCTACCGCCAATTGTGATGGCTAACGAATTCGCGCCAGAGTTAAAACTCCCAACGGTGCATATTGATAACCTCACCGCGGCCTTCAATGCTACCCATTACCTGCTAAAACAAGGTCATAAACGTATTGCTTGTATCGCAGGACCTGAAGAGATGCCACATAGCCAATACCGCTTAGAAGGGTATAAAAAAGCCATGTTACGCACCGGAGAAGGGCTAAGAGAGAGCTATATTGTTCGTGGGGATTTCTCTCATGAAAGCGGCGCTGAAGCATTAAAAACATTACTTTCTTTACCAGAGCCACCGACTGCCGTTTTCTGCCATACTGATATCATGGCATTCGGTGCCATGTGGCAAGCGAAGAAAATGGGTCTGAACATTCCAGACGATATCTCTTTTGTCGGCTTTGATAACCTTGAGCAAGCCAAATATACATTACCCGCACTGACGACCATCAATCACCCTCGCAGGGAAATTGGTCGCCATGCGATGCTATTATTACTAGAACAGCTACACGGAAATAGTGTCACTGCAGGTTCTCGTCTCCTAGATTCTGATTTAATCGTTAGAGAGAGTACAAAAGCGCCTAAATGCTAGGCAAAATCGTTAAGGTTAAGTAACATATGACCTAAATAACGATTAACAACTGACAACTAGTGAATTAATAGCGTGGCACAAAAAGATTATGTAGCTCGAGGACGGTCGTCCGCTCGTAAAAAAAGCAAAGGCAAATCGAAGAAGGCCCAAGGGCTACCGCTAACCACATTAATTGTGGCGGTCGCTATTGTGGTGTTATTCGTAGGTGGGCTATTTTTTATTACTCATAATAAAAAAGAAGCGCCTCAAACTGCACTCCCCACTCAAGCTGCAAAACCGGGTAGCACGCTGCCACCTAAACCTGAAGAACCTTGGCGCTATAAAAGGGAGCTGGAAGAGCCTTGGCAAGATTACACTTCGCCATCGCAACCTAGCACAAATAGCGGCAATATTCGTCAGTCTGATCTCACTACCGAACAGCGCCAGTTGTTAGAACAAATGGATTCTGATCGTCGTCAACCTGTGACCAACCTGCAAGAAGTGCCATTTAATGGTAAGCCGGTACCGCGCTCACAAGTAGTGATCAATGAACCAGCTAAGCCCGTTGAAGCTCCAACCCAACGCAAACCGTCGATTATTGAGCAAAAACCGGAAACACGTCCAGTTGCGCCAGTTCAGCAAGCTCAGCCTGTCACAAAACCGGAAGTGAAATCTGAGCCTAAACCTGAAACGGCTCCGGTGAATAAAATGCAGAATATGCTCGTTCAATGCGGTTCATTTAAAACAGCAGAGCAGGCTGAGTCAGTACGTGCCACTCTCGCATTTGCGGGTATCGAAAGTCGCGTCACCGCAGGTGGTGGCTGGCATCGCATCGTATTAGGCCCATATTCTAAGTCCACCGCTGAAAGCATGCGTGACCGTGCAGCAGGCGTTGGCGTGAGTGGTTGTATTCTTCGTGCTTCTGGGGGTTGAAAAATCCCCGCCGCCCCCCCATCTACTGTTTTAACGTACTCGTAAGCAGTTATTTTTGAGATCAATCTCTTTCAAGTGATAGTGAATAGACCACTATCACTTGAAATTTATCTATCAAAAAATGAAATCAACTGCATTCTTTTTGTAATACAACCAGGGGCTAACTCATGACAACAATCGTAAGTGTTCGCCGTAATGGCCAAGTTGTAATCGGTGGTGATGGACAGGCGACGATGGGTAATACCGTCATGAAAGGCAATGTCCGCAAAGTTCGCCGTTTATATAACGACAAAGTCATTGCAGGATTTGCCGGTGGCACCGCAGACGCATTCACACTCTTTGAACTGTTCGAGCGCAAACTTGAACTCCATCAAGGACACCTCACTAAAGCGGCGGTGGAATTAGCCAAAGATTGGCGTACCGACCGCATGCTGCGCAAATTAGAAGCACTGCTTGCCGTCGCTGATGAACACACTTCATTAATTATTACGGGTAATGGCGACGTCGTTCAGCCTGAAAATGACCTGATTGCGATTGGCTCTGGTGGTCCATATGCCCAATCAGCAGCACGCGCCCTTCTCGAAAATACAGACTTAAGCGCTCGCGAAATCGCGGAAAAAGCCCTCGCGATAGCGGGAGATATCTGTATTTACACCAACCATAATGTCAACTTTGAAGAAATTTCTTCAAAATCATAAGGATTGCTAGCATGTCCGAAATGACTCCACGCGAAATTGTCAGCGAACTCGACAACCATATTATTGGTCAACATAAAGCTAAACGTTCTGTTGCTATCGCCCTGCGTAACCGCTGGCGCCGTATGCAGTTAAATGAGCATTTACGCCATGAAGTGACTCCAAAAAACATACTGATGATTGGTCCTACCGGGGTAGGTAAAACCGAAATCGCACGCCGTTTAGCCAAACTGGCAAATGCGCCATTCATCAAAGTTGAAGCCACTAAGTTCACGGAAGTGGGCTATGTAGGTAAAGAAGTTGACTCTATCATCCGCGATCTTACCGATTCTGCGGTAAAAATGGTGCGTTTACAGTCTATCGAGAAAAACCGTTATCGTGCCGAAGAAATGGCGGAAGAACGCATTCTTGATGTGTTGATCCCACCAGCAAAAAATAACTGGGGACAAGCAGAGCCTGTTGATGAGCAATCACCAGCACGCCAAGCATTCCGTAAGAAGTTACGTGAAGGTCAATTAGACGATAAAGAAATTGAAATTGAAGTTTCCGCAGCACCAATGGGCGTTGAAATCATGGCTCCTCCAGGCATGGAAGAGATGACCAACCAGCTACAATCTATGTTCCAAAACTTAGCAGGTCAAAAACAGAAGCCTCGTAAGATGAAAATCAAAGAAGCTTTTAAACTGCTGGTGGAAGAAGAAGCGGCAAAACTGGTTAATCCTGAAGAGCTGAAAGAACAAGCCATTGAAGCCGTTGAACAAAACGGTATCGTGTTTATTGATGAGTTTGATAAAATCTGTAAACGCGGCGGTCAAAGTTCAGGTCCAGATGTGTCCCGTGAAGGGGTTCAGCGTGACCTATTACCATTAATCGAAGGCTGCACCATCTCAACCAAACACGGTATGGTGAAAACTGACCACATCCTGTTTATCGCATCTGGGGCATTCCAAGTTTCTAGCCCATCTGATTTGATTCCGGAACTGCAAGGTCGTCTGCCAATTCGTGTTGAACTTCAGGCGCTGACCACTGAAGATTTCGAGCGCATCTTAACTGAGCCTAATGCTTCTTTGACTGAACAGTACAAAGCGTTGATGGCAACAGAAGGTGTTAGCGTTGAATTCACCGCAGATGGTATTCGTAAAATTGCAGAATCTGCATGGCAAGTGAATGAATCAACCGAGAATATCGGTGCGCGTCGTTTACATACTGTGCTAGAACGTCTGATGGAAGATATCTCTTTCGACGCCAGCGAGCGCGACGGACAAAGCATTACAATCGATGCTGAGTATGTCCGCCAGCACTTAGACGAACTGGTAGCAGACGAAGACCTGAGTAGATTTATTTTATAATCTTATTAATTATCAGGTTTTCATGTATCCTTAATGGATGTTAGCTAAAGTGCAGCAATCTTGCTGCACTTTTGACATATAAAATCCAACTTAATAAGAACATTTACTCCCAATAATTCAAACGGTCACTCAGCAGCAAAGCCACGTTACCCATTGAAATATCACGAGTACGGTGAATAAATTACATGAACTCATCTTCAATCAGCCGCAAACAAGCTTGGCTAGAAAGTTTACGACCAAAAACCCTACCATTAGGGGTGATTGCCATCGTCACTGGATCCGCATTGACCTATTTCACGGGTAACTTTAAGTGGCCTGTCGCTCTGCTTTCTATTATCACAGCGGGCTTATTACAAATTTTATCTAACCTCGCCAATGACTATGGCGATGCGATTAAAGGCTCAGACACCGCTGAACGCATCGGACCTCTGCGTGGAATGCAAAAAGGCGTCATCACCAAAGAAGATATGAAAAAAGCGCTGAAGCTGAATATCTTCGCGGCTTGCCTTTCCGGTCTATTGTTGATTATTGTCGCGTGCGAAAAACCAGAAGATGCCATCGGATTCCTTGGCTTAGGGTTAGTGGCTATCGTGGCTGCCATTACGTATACCGTCGGTAAAAAACCTTATGGCTACCTTGGCCTTGGGGATATTTCCGTCCTCATTTTCTTTGGTTGGTTAAGTGTGATTGGTACTTTTTACCTACAAGCGAATAGCTTTAATATCATCACTATCCTACCAGCAACAGCTTGCGGTTTACTGTCTGTAGCTGTTTTAAATATCAATAACATGCGTGATATTGAAAACGACATTAAAGCGGGTAAAAACACGTTGGCAGTGCGTTTAGGTCCACAAGGCGCGCGCATGTACCACGCCATTATCATCATCGTTTCCATCTTATGTTTGGTATTTTTCAATTTACTCTATTTAACAGGTTGGGCGGGCTGGTTATTCTTATTGGCGGTACCAATGCTGATGAATCATGTGCGCAAAGTGCTTTCTGATCCTACCCCAGAAGGGATGCGCCCAATGTTAGAAAATATGGTGAAAATCGCTTTAGTCACCAACGTTTTATTCTCCCTTGGGGTTATCCTGAGTAAATAGTCTCAATTATTTGCTGTTTTTTTGACTTTTCCCGCTTATTTTCTGGCGGGAATTTTGCCAATCAGTGACTAAAAGGGATATACTGACCTTCCTCTTGCAGCAAAAAAGACCTAAATCCTATGAAATATGATACTTCCGAACTCTGCGACATCTACCAAGAAAGCGTTAATGTAGTAGAACCTTTATTCTCCAACTTTGGTGGACGTACTTCATTTGGCGGTCAAATCATTACAGTAAAATGCTTTGAAGATAATGGCATTCTGTATGATTTGCTGGAAGAAGACGGCCATGGGCGCATCTTGCTGGTGGATGGCGGTGGTTCAGTGCGTAAAGCGCTGATTGACGCTGAACTTGCTCGATTAGCGGTAGACAATGGCTGGGAAGGTATTGTGGTTTACGGTGCCGTCCGTCAAGTGGATGCATTAATGGAGTTAGATCTCGGCATCCAAGCAGTTGCTGCAATCCCTGCGGGTTGCCCTGACGAAGGTATCGGCGAAAGCGATATCCGCGTTAATTTTGGCGGCGTGACGTTCTTCTCTGGCGATTATCTGTATGCCGATAACACGGGCATGATTTTATCCGAAGAACCACTAACCCAAGCAGCCAACGACGATTTCGACGAAGCCATCGACGAATAATCCCCACCAAATTCCACAAAAAAGGCAGATATCACTATCTGCCTTTTTCTTTTCTGTTTTCCGCTTTCTGATTTTCACTTCTTTCAGAAAACACTTCTCTGCATTCCCAAAATAATTCGAGTCACAGGTAGGCGGCGAGTGGAGGATATCCCGATGAGCATACACAAGTATGTGATTCGGGTATCCAAACGAAGCCAACACCCCTGTGGCTTGAAGTATGAAGGGAATTAGACTTCTTCCATCTTGCCGAGCAGGGTCCGTAAACGCTCCTGCCAAGTCGCCTGCTCTTGCTTCAGCTGTTCATTTTCACGAACCAGTGATTCAGTACCTGATTTGTTGGCTTGTAACTCTTGGCTTAATGTACTGTTTTGTTCTTTCAGTTCATCAATTTCCATTTGCATTAATGCGATGGTGTCGATGGCTTGTTGAACTTTGGATTCTAGTTTCTCAAATACTTCAAATGACATGTTCGGATCTCCCTTTATAAGCGCTTTCCCCCGATTGTAAGTAGCATGATCCTCTGTGTCCAGTGACTTACACTTGATTACAAACATTATTCTTTTAATTGTCTCGCCCGTGACTATTCAAATGTTTGAATTCGACCTTAAAAATGATTGTTTGTTTTCGTTTTTTGGTGATTTGACACACAGTTTTCACAAATCGCAATATTCGATTATCTTTTTTCTCGCTAAATTAACAGAATAAATTTTCGCAGAGAAAATTATACTCGTGCAAAACACCTCTCTTAACAACTATTGCAGGATGAACATTTATGAGCAAAATGACACCTTCAACACTGACAGGTCAGTGTATATCGGAGTTTCTTGGAACTGCTCTGTTGGTTTTTTTTGGTTTAGGATGTGTCGCGGCTGTACGTATTGCAGGTGCTCAGTTAGGTCTTTGGGAAATTAGTGTGATTTGGGGCTTCGGCGTCGCACTGGCTGTTTACCTAACTGCGGGCATCTCTGGCGCTCACTTAAACCCTGCCGTCACATTAGCATTATGGTTATTCGCGTGTTTCGATAAGCGAAAAGTCGTTCCTTACATTATCGCTCAAATGCTCGGGGGCTTTTGTGCTGCTGCCCTAGTTTACTCAATGTATTCCCCTGTTTTTTTCGATTACGAACAAGTTCACCATATTGTTCGTGGCACACAAGAAAGTTTGTTTACAGCGGGTGTCTTCTCAACTTACCCTGCGCCACAAATCAGCGTGTTCCATGCATTCTTTATTGAAGTGGTAATTGCCGCCATTTTAGTCTGCTTAATTTTAGGTTTAACTGATGATGGCAATGGCGTTCCTAAAGGTCCATTAGCACCATTATTAATTGGTATCTTAATTGCGGTTATCGGTGGCTCTTTTGGTCCATTGACTGGATTCGCCTTAAACCCAGCGCGTGACTTTGGTCCGAAAGTCGTGGCTTATTTAGCTGGATGGGGTGATATTGCCCTGACAGGCGGACGTGATATTCCTTATTTCCTTGTCCCATTGACTGCACCGATTGTTGGTGGTCTGCTAGGGGCATTCGGTTACCGTAAACTCATTGGTCGCCATCTGCCTTGCATGACTTGCGAGTCTGATGAAGAAGAGAAAAAATCCTCTTAATACCGTTTATTATTTCTAAAACTGGGTTTACCTAAAACCAGATTAACCCATTGCTGAACAGGTTTAAATTATGACAACAGAAACCAATATCGTTAAAAAATATATTGTCGCTCTTGATCAAGGGACAACCAGTTCACGAGCTGTCGTTCTCGACCATGATGCAAATATCGTCAGTATTTCCCAGCGCGAATTCACGCAGATCTACCCGAAACCAGGCTGGGTAGAACATGACCCAATGGAAATTTGGGCAACGCAAAGTTCGACGTTAATTGAAGTTCTCGCTAAAGCCGATATTCGTACCGATGAAGTGGCAGGTATCGGTATCACCAACCAACGTGAAACCACGATTGTTTGGGAGAAAGCGACAGGTAAACCCGTCTATAATGCGATTGTTTGGCAATGCCGCCGTACCGCTGACTTTTGTACCCATTTAAAAACGAACGATAAAGAACTTGAAGAGTATATTCGACAAAATACGGGTTTAGTGGTCGACCCTTACTTCTCAGGAACCAAAGTAAAATGGATCCTCGATAACGTCGAAGGTGCTCGTGAACGCGCAGAAAAAGGTGAATTACTGTTCGGTACTGTCGATACTTGGTTAGTTTGGAAAATGACCCAAGGTCGCGTCCACGTCACTGATTATACCAACGCTTCTCGTACCATGTTATTCAACATTCGTAATTTAGAATGGGATGACAAAATCCTTAAAGCGTTAAATATTCCTCGTAACATGCTGCCAGAAGTCCGCCCTTCTTCTGAAGTTTACGGACAAACCAACATTGGGGGTAAAGGCGGTACGCGTATCCCAATTTCCGGTATTGCGGGTGACCAACAAGCGGCGCTGTATGGTCAACTGTGCGTAAAATCTGGTATGGCAAAAAATACCTACGGAACTGGCTGCTTCTTATTGATGAATACCGGCGATACTGCGGTTCGTTCTAACCATGGTCTGTTAACCACGATTGCTTGCGGTCCTAAAGGCGAAGTGAACTATGCCCTTGAAGGTGCGGTGTTTGTGGGTGGTGCCTCTATTCAGTGGCTGCGTGATGAACTGAAACTGATTGATGAATCCACCGACTCCGAATATTTCGCAACCAAAGTTAAAGATAGCAACGGTGTGTATGTGGTGCCTGCATTCACTGGTTTAGGCGCTCCTTATTGGGATCCGTATGCGCGCGGCGCTATCTTTGGTTTAACCCGTGGGGCAAACCGCAACCACATTATTCGTGCAACACTGGAATCTATCGCGTATCAAACCCGCGATGTCCTCGATGCGATGCAAGCCGATTCTGGTGAGCGCCTTAAAGCCTTACGTGTGGACGGTGGCGCCGTTGCGAACAACTTCCTGATGCAGTTCCAGTCTGACATTCTCGGCACCTCTGTAGAACGCCCTGAAATCCGTGAAAGCACCGCGCTGGGTGCCGCTTACTTAGCGGGTATCGCCGTTGGATTCTGGGAAAGCTTGGATGAGCTGCAAAGTAAAGCCAACATTGAGCGTGTCTTTAAACCGGGTATTGAAACCACTGAGCGCAATTATAAATACGAAGGCTGGAAAAAAGCGGTCGCTCGTGCCCAAGAGTGGGAAGATCGCGCTTAATTTTTCGGTATCACGACATATATTGCTAAACAAAATATATTGCTAAACAAACCGTCAAAGCAGTGCTCCGGCACTGCTTTTTTTATGAAATTTTCCCATCAAACCACACCAGTAATTAGCTAATAAATAAAAAGACAATTATCAGATAAATAATAAATTAGAAAGCTCCCGCCTGCTTATCTAGAATTCGTTCCTGCAATAACTATGTTTATAAATTCTTTTATAAAAAATTATTTTTAGATTATTTCCGGAGTGAAGGTTATGGATAACCGAAAAAAATATGCATTGATGCACACCAATCAACCCAGTGCACAACTCACATCCCAAGCACAACAGCATGGATATTTAGAGCTTGGCCTATACAGAAATCGAGGACGAGTTGCAAAAATCCACACAGACAGTTTTTACTTCGAAGGACTGCAAGACGATCCTCAGAAAACGCATTCAGGACAAGCCGCTTTTGATATCACAAACTGGTTACTGGATAAGCCTCGTTTACCGGGAGAACAGCGAAAAAACTATCTATTAAGCACTCTAGATGAAGATGATTTTTCAGGGTTTAAATTCCATCCATTGCATAATTTATGGGTTGATAGCTTTAACTCCCCTCATCAATGGCGCGATGGAGAGCCTCGTTCTCAATCGCAATTTGTTGAGTTACTACTTCCAAGCGGCCAATCAGAGCGCCATTATGGCATGCTCATTCTTGCGAGTGATGCTAACGATCTGCAAGTAGAGCTGGCACGACATTGGCTTGAATTGACTGGTGGCGGCTTACTGATTATTGAAAATGATACAACGCTTATCTCGAAGCCAGTTCAATTGCTTCTTGACGAGCTAGAATACATACAAGACTCTCCAGCGTCTGAGCAAGATACAACGATTTTCACTCAATATTCTCAACCAGGGATATCCGTCACTGCCACCCCTGCATCCGATGAAGATAGCTCCGAGCAAAAATATTATATTCTAGATAATTTAACTTACTATTTCAGCGGATTACCTCAACAAATAGAGCCAACCACTTGGGTTTATGAAGGCGTTCTCACCGTGCCTAAATCTGAACGCCTTATCCTCTATGTGGATACGCAATATCATCCCTATAACCTCACACTGGATATTGATCAGTACACTCATCAAATTAATGCTCAAGATGAATGTGGCGAAATCGTGATTAAACATATCCAAAAGGGGCAGCAAGTTCACTTTAAAATCACCACCACGACACAAGATAATGCCCCCAATATCCGCTTAGGGTGGGGGTTTTCAGGGCAAGAATCAGTACAGTTTATTCCTGATGATTTCATTCATCACACTCCCTTGATTACCACAGAAAATACCTCGGTTGAGCAACCTGCCCCACATTCTTTATTCAACCCTGATGGCTACCAACAGGCACTGTCATTACCTTCTACGTCTATAAGCTCGTTCGCACTCACGGAAGCGACGTTACAAAATAGCCACTCTTTTTCAATTCAGATTAATAACTCACGGCTGAACACTGTTTTGAGGCTGGATGATATCAGCCTATCATCACACGATTCCTGGGAGGGACTTGCTGCCGAAATCGAAGACTATATTAATCAGCAACTCGCTGATCTTGAACTCCCACTTATCTCCGCTCACTATAAAAATAACCAGATTGTCATCACCTGTGGCGGCATGATTGTTTCCCAATTTCAGCTAAAAAATCAGCAGTTACACCCTCTTCTTATTGCAGAAAATCCCCATGGTATCGCCAATCAATTTCACGTAGGTGTGCTGTCTGGAAGTTTGCCATTTCATGAGGAAATTGTGTATTTTCAGCTTATTGAAGAGCCATTATTTGGAGAGGTTGTATTAAACGAAATAACCGGAGAATGGCAATATATACCTGATGGTAAACAATCTTTCCGTGGGCATGACCAGTTTGATTTTATTGCCATTATGAAAGATGGCTCTGTTTCTGCCCCTATGTCTATTCAGCTACAATCTGAAGAAGCGCCTTATCTGTCCCTTCCAAGTAAGCGTACTTTTACGTTACCAGATCCGGTTTATCATCAGCCTCAGATGCGCCATCACCCCGTGCCAAGCGATATGCAAATTCACAATATTCAGCTAGCACAAACCCACTTACTTGAGCCCCATACTAAATACTTCAGTTTAACGGCTGACCGACCCGCTTTATTAAAAATTGATATTACCAGTGACTCTGAGGCTACAGCGCCCGATATTGTGGCCATTATTCGAGATAAAGAGGGAATTGAATTAGAGAAAGTGGTTTTAACGGGTCCATCAAACCTTCCCGCCGCTCTCACCCCACCGCCT
Source organism: Providencia sp. JGM181 (assembly GCF_018257375.1). Classification (NCBI taxonomy): domain Bacteria; kingdom Pseudomonadati; phylum Pseudomonadota; class Gammaproteobacteria; order Enterobacterales; family Morganellaceae; genus Providencia; species Providencia sp. JGM181. Next base: position 14,907 of record NZ_JAERJY010000049.1, read on the forward strand.
AATACGCCTAGCTTCGAAGCTAAAGATTGGCACCGTTACAGCTATACCGCGCCGATAAAGGGAAAATGGATTCAACCTGATATGGAGATACAAATTCTCGCGGGGGGTATACCAATAACTCAATATGGCATCCAAAATGTTGAAGCTAAATACGCAATGCCTGGTGAAGGTACACCATTTCCCTTCTATACCGCTGAAGGAAGTTTTTTTCCTAGAATCAAAAAGATAAAGCCCATCACTGCATATGTCGCGCATAAAACGCTTTACCAAGATGGACACGGTACTTACTCTTATTCTCCTCTCAGTTGGGGATTAGAAGCGCTCGCCAAATTACCCATTCACCAGCTAACCTTATATAGCTATCCCCCTATCCCTCAGAAATCGGCTTTATACCCTTGTATCGTTCAAGATGATGCGATTTATACAGATAGAACGACGCTGATTCATCTTTTATATGACGCTCCAAGCAGTATCCAAGAACCATCAATGTCACAAATTGAGAGCTCTTATTTAGAGAGCCAAAAAGCAGCGCGGAGAACAGAGCTGTATAGCGAATTTTTTTATATCGCTATCCTGCCGCTATCTATGGAGGGGGGCACATCAGGTGTGATTGGGTTAGCAACCCATAACTTTGGTGGCGGAATATCAAAACCCAGTATTTTATGGCATGAAATGTTTGGGCATGGTCTTGCACTCGACCATACCACAAAAGAAGGTTACCCATATCCAGCGGAAAGTCATGGTAAGAACATTGCATATGATTCATATCGCCAGCAATACACAACCTTCCGTAAAGACGAGCCAGAATATGAGATTATACCCGCAATGTATCCGAGTGATTATCCTCATTACAGCGATCAATACGACGCATTCTTAGCGCATTCAGATTACTATATTTACTTGGCTCAACATTTTTTATCTAAAATTAACGAAAGTGAAGTCCCAGGCGAATATGTCTCCGTCTACCAACTTAATGGCATATTTCTTCCTTTACCTAATGGCTCACAGCACCCCTATAGCTACCTCACCGTGACTCAAACTATCGGGCAATTGATCCAACAGGATCATTCTGATTCCCCTCATAGTTTGACGATCACCTATGTCACACCATCCGGTCTACTCACCGAATCCCTAAAAATTTCCTTGAGGGATAACGAACTTAATTTGAACATTCCCAATAAGGGGGAATTAGTCAGCATTGAGATTATCGAATCTAAAGAAAACAACGACACAACGCTCTATCACTATAAAAATCCTGAATCCCTAGCAAATCGCTTATTTATTTATGGTGATGGAAAAACTGTGCCGGAACAATTACAGATAGATAACTATTGGCGTGGTAGCAGACTGTTTTGGTCGGTGAGTGAAGATAGTCGAACATTGTGTGCAAAATGGGTCGAAAAAGGGCGATTAAACCTGCAATACTTTTCATTAGACCCATCGCAGCCCATTGTGGATACTGAAGCAACATTTACTCCGCTCAACCATTTTGATTTATATGAAGAAAATTCATTCGCATCACTCCCTCAGCGGGCTGTACTATCCGATGTTCAGTTACTGTCTGATGTGCAACTTAATCAACAAATTGATATTGGCGAATTTGCATCATCAAACAATATCTACTGGGCAACCATCTGCCTTTATGATGAGCAAGGTGAAATTCAAGAATATGCACCTATAGAGCCTTGGTACCTTTCAGCTCAAGATGGTATTTTGACGGTAAAAGGCACGATAGACAGTACCCCAGATTTAAAGATCGCAGGCATTAAAATATATTCCGATATCCACTTACAAGATGACGTAGCTGCTAATTCTATATTCATTGGACAGAATGCCCAAAATACACTCTCAGAAAATAAGGAATTTCTAAACTACGATCGCCCTATGGAATTTAACTCGCTCGCTTCACAAATGGCAGGAATGAAAGAGGACACAATTGGCGCACAACAACAGGCCACTCAATGGATTGAAGCAGCGCATTTCATACCATTAGCCGCATAATAAATCAGGGGGCTTATTTGCCCCCTGAACATAAATCTAAAACAACACTCTAAATTAAACCATACGCTCGGTATGACTCATACGACGCGCTAATGGCAGCCAGCACAATACGACTAGCATCGACATCAAGAACATCAACAAACCAAGGCTAAACTGGCCATTTTGTGGCATTAACGCAGACACCCACGTTGCAACACCAGAACCCACGTTCTGTAAACCACCCACTAATGCCCCTGCGGCACCGGCTAAATATGGGAATGGCTCCATCGCACCAGTAGTCGCCAACGGGAATAACATTCCAGCACCAAAGAAGAAAATGGCGGCAGGTACCAACAGTGTCCATGTATTCATGATGCCAAACCAACCTGGTACCCACATCATGATGCCCGCAGCTAAACAAATCAGTACAGACTGCCACATCAAGGTGGAGAAATTCTTACCTTCACGCCCCGCGTACCAAGCACCAAAGAACGCCGCAGGAATAGGCAAAATAAACAGAATACTGACGGTAATACTGCTTAGCCCTAAGACACCACCCATCAATACACCGCTACAAGCTTCAAAAACTGCGATCCCCGCCAGAGCACCAATCAACATCGTCAAATACGAAAGAAACGAACCGTTAGATAATAATTCACGGTATGACGCCACTAAATTATGTTTTTCAGGTGAAATAGGACGAGTCTCCGGCATCCAGCGATACATACTGAACAACACTCCGCCACCCAACAGGAATAAGAAAATATAACAGGCGTGCCAACCAAAAAAGTGCGCCAGTATCCCACCAAACATAGGGGCTAACAGTGGGCTCACTAACACCCCCATATTGAGCAAACTATTGGCGTAACGTAGTGCAGTGCCTTTATACAGGTCACGCGGCATGGTTCTCACCATTACTCCAGCAACCCCTGTACCTAAACCTTGTAAACCACTCGCTACTGTCAATACCGTCAATGTTGGGGCGAAAATAGCGACAATCGTTGAAATTAAGAAGATAGATAACCCGGCTAAAATCACCGGACGGCGACCAATTTGGTCAGATAACGGGCCATACAGTAACTGGGAAAAACCGTAAGAAAACAGATACGCCGCCATAACGCGCTGTACGGCACCCGAAGGTTCACCGAAATACACCGCAATTTCAGCAATAACGGGAACATAAACAGTTTGAGTCATTTGCCCAACCGCAGCGAGGGCAATCAACATTAGCAACAGATTAAAATTTTCAAGCTTTCTCATTTTGCTCTCAGACATTCACAATTCCTGAGCACACAATAGCGCCGCATTATTAAAGTTTAATAACACGAACAGTTGCACTCAGGATTAAATAATAGATTTTTATTCGTTGTTTTGCCCATTACATTGGAATTATATAACTAGCAAACAATTGATGTTGTTCTTGTGTGATAAAGATAACAAAATTTATGAATTTTTCGAGGTAGGACACCATTTTAATTTACTTTGCGTTGGCAGTAATATTCGCCACCTCTGTCAACTTAACTGTACATTAAAATTACCAAACTCCCCATTTACAGAATAATCCACTAAAACACTTTATCGATAAGCATAAACAATGAACTGATCTAGTATGAAATCCTATTAACTTCAGCAATGTATATCTTAAATAATTCACACTGTTGAATACTTTCTCTGAGGCTTTTTCGATAAGAGGGACAAATTTATGGCGAATTGGGTAACAGGTCGGGTGGTTGAGGCCAAATATTGGACAGAAACCTTGTTTAGTTTAGTGGTGGATGCGCCTATTCAACCGTTTATTGCAGGACAATTTGCTAAACTCGCCCTTGAAGTTAATGGGGAACGCGTTGCCCGCGCCTACTCGTATGTGAATGCCCCCAGTGACAACCGCCTTGAATTCTATTTTGTCATTGTTCCCAATGGAAAACTGAGCCCGAAGCTAGCTGAGCTACAAATCGGCGATACACTGCAAATCACCGATGAGGCCTCTGGCTTCTTTGTGCTAGATGAAATCCCAGAATGTAAACATCTTTGGATGCTTTCAACAGGTACGGCTATTGGTCCATTTCTCTCTATTTTACAAGAGAATAAAGGGCTAGAACGCTTTGAAAAAATCGTCTTACTGCATGCCGTGCGTTACCAAAAAGATCTGAGTTACCTGCCGCTCATGCAGCAATTAGAGCAGCAATTCCAAGGAAAACTACGCATTGTCACTGTTGTGAGCCGTGAACACGCCCCCGGCTCACTATATGGACGGGTTCCCGCATTAATTGAAGATCATCAATTGGAAGAGTTTGTTGGGTTGCCGATTGACGCAGATAAATGCCACATCATGCTGTGTGGCAACCCAGAAATGGTGCGAGATACACGGGATAAACTCAAAGAAACCCACGGGTTAGTTAAACATTTACGCCGTAAACCGGGACATATTACTAGCGAACAGTACTGGTAATAGCCTAACTGCTAAGACAGATAATCAACCTTATCTGTCTTTTCTCCATACGGATTTTCACCTTCCATTCCTACAAAAACGCCACAATCAATCAGCATCATCATCGTAATCAGCAATGGAAGAAAGCGTCCAATGCCCCATTGCCAAATTTCCGCCAATTGACTGACATCGAAGGAAAAAAGGGCAAAGGCTAACACGACTAAAGCAAACCATCCCCCCGGTTTACCTCTATCATGAAGGCGCTTAGTGAAAATTGCAGCAAGGGGATACAGTAATAAAATAAACAACACCACCACAACAACATCCGGTAATGAAAACGCGTTTTGAAAGAGAGAAATCAGGGTCATCAAAATAAAACAGCCTGCAACACCCGCCCAAAATGGTCGTCGTCCAATTCTGCCTTTAAAGGAAAAAGCCCATTGTAGTAATGTCATTGTGTGTAATCCTGATACAATATTAATCTCTGAAGAATAAGTGGCAGAAAAAATGGCTCAACCAATATTCCGTTCCATGTCCATCATCATAACCGCTTTTGTGTGCTATTTTCCACAAATGGCACTCTCCCAAAAGGTACCGACGTTACCTGATACCAACTTAAGCGTCGCCTATTTAGCGCCTGATGCGCCAACCTTTAATCTCACGATCCCAGAGCTACGTAGTCAATTTAATCAAACCTATAAAGATTTGTATCTTCACGAATACAAAGTGATTGCTAGCCAAGATATATCAGCGCCCTACATTCGTGCCGCATCACGGATTAATCAACAAATATACTCATCTGCCGTCCTCGAACGGGGTAGTGAGAAAATTAAAAGCTTACAAATCACATTATTGCCTACTGACAACGAAGCTGACGCCCAAGAAAGTCGCCAATTAATTGAGCGCTATATCATCGCTATTATTCATCAATTTGACCCTAATGTTTCTTTGGATAAAGCCCCTGAGCTGACCGCCGCGCTGAACAAGTTTATGGCCAATAAAACCCCAATTCGCGCAGAAGAAGCGAGATTAGGTGCATTACGATATATTTTGGTAAAAAGTGACAATAATGTGCTTACTTTTGCTGTTGAACCGATTAAGCTAGAGCAACAAGCAAGCGAAAGCAGTAAATAATTGAGAGCAACAAACACGCGAAATGGATGATGATCACGCTCTAGCAATAAGCATGATGAAAAGCAAAGCTATTATTATCCATTGTTCCTATAATGCAGGAACAGCGACAGAAACGTCTCGTTGCGCGTAACACTTTGATCGCGTGATGAAAAACTAATCGATAAATCATTCAAACTTTTTGGTTGGAGGAAATAACATGCGACATCCATTGGTAATGGGTAACTGGAAACTGAACGGCAGTACCCAGATGGTCAATGAACTGATTGCTGGCCTGCGTAACGAACTGAGCAGCGTTGATGGCTGTGACGTAGCAATTGCACCACCAGCAATGTACTTAACTCAGGCTAAACACGCTATCGCTGGCAGCCGCATTGCATTAGGCGCACAAAACGTTGACGTCAACCTGTCTGGCGCATTTACTGGCGAAATTTCTGCTGAAATGCTGAAAGATGTTGGTGCAAAATACATCATCATCGGTCACTCAGAGCGCCGTACTTATCACAAAGAAAGTGATGAGTTCGTTGCAAAACAATTTGCAGTGCTGAAAGAACAAGGTTTAATCCCAGTTCTGTGTATCGGTGAAAGCGAAGCAGAAAACGAAGCTGGCAAGACTGAAGAAGTTTGTGCTCGTCAAATCGATGCAGTCCTGAACACATTAGGTGCAGAAGCATTCCAAGGCGCGGTTATCGCTTATGAGCCAATCTGGGCAATCGGAACGGGTAAATCTGCAACTCCAGCGCAAGCGCAAGCAGTACATAAATTTATTCGTAGCCACATTGCGAAAAAAGATGCAGCTGTCGCTGAGCAAGTAATCATTCAATACGGCGGTTCTGTTAACGCAGGCAACGCAGCTGAGTTATTCACTCAACCAGATATCGATGGTGCTTTAGTTGGCGGCGCGTCCTTAAAAGCAGATGCTTTTGCGGTGATTGTTAAAGCAGCAGCTGAAGCAAAAAAAGCTAAATAATTAAATTCTGCATTTAATTATTTTATTTAACCGTCTATTTTAATTTAACATTAAATAGACGGTTTTATTT
>NZ_JAERJY010000004.1:0-82730 GCF_018257375.1 Providencia sp. JGM181
TACCTATTAGTTCATATATATGAATTAACGTGTTAGTCACTCTTCAAGACTTAAAATCAAATATTTTTTTGATAGTGCCCTGTGAGTGCCCACACAGATTGTCTGATAAATTGTTAAAGAGCGGTGCGACATTTCTTGAGAAATTCGACTCAGTTTTTATCAACTTAGGTCGTTGTCGCGAGGTGGCGTATATTACGCTTTCCTCAGTGAGAGTCAAGTATTTTTTTACTTAATCTTTTCAGATTCTCTCGCTGCCGTTTCAGTGTCCATCGCGCTTTGCTTTGGCTTGTTCCCGGTCAGTGGATGCGCATTATAGGGAGTCAGAAAAATCTGGCAAGTGTTTTTTGCAAAATAATTTCCAACTGATTATCCTTTATACTTCACGTGTATTTTTTCAACAAAAAATGCCATTTTGGGCGATATTTATATGAAAAAGGCGACCTTAGGGTCGCCTTTTAACTTACATTTTGATAATAACCGAGCGCTTACTTACTGCTTTGCTACGATTTCATCGTTTTCAACATCCAGAGTAATTGGTTTACCCGGGATTAATCTGCCTGACAGAATTTCTTGTGCCAGTGGGTTTTCAATCTCTTGCTGAATTGCACGTTTCAACGGACGAGCACCAAAGATTGGATCGAAACCAGCTTCACCAATTTTCTCTAATGCAGCCGCCGTTGCAGTGACTTCATAACCATGTTCTTCCAAACGTTTATATAAACGAGCTAACTGAATATTCGCAATATTCGTAATTTGCTCTTTACCTAATGGATGGAATACCACGACTTCATCAATACGGTTAATAAATTCAGGTCTGAAGTTATGAGCGACGACTTCCATCACCATATCTTTCATTTCTGAATAACCGATCATACCAAAACGTTCTTGGATAAGATCGGAACCTAAGTTTGACGTCATGATGATTACGGTGTTACGGAAATCTACCGTTCTACCTTGCCCATCAGTTAAACGACCGTCATCTAATACTTGCAGCAAGATGTTAAATACATCTGGGTGCGCTTTTTCAACTTCGTCCAGCAAAATAACTGAATATGGACGGCGTCTTACCGCTTCAGTTAAATAACCGCCTTCTTCATAACCCACATATCCTGGAGGTGCACCGACTAAACGAGATACAGAGTGTTTCTCCATAAACTCGGACATATCGATACGAACCATGGCGTCGTCACTATCAAACATAAAGTTTGCTAGTGCCTTACATAATTCAGTTTTACCTACCCCTGTAGGGCCTAAGAACATAAACGAACCAATTGGGCGGTTAGGATCCGATAAACCTGCACGACTACGACGGATAGCATTCGACACAGCCACAACCGCTTCATCTTGCCCAATCACACGTTGATGTAATTGTTGCTCCATCCGTAACAGTTTTTCTCTTTCGCTTTCAAGCATTCTTGATACTGGAATACCTGTCCAACGAGCCAGAATTTCTGCGATTTCGACGTCAGTAACTTTATTACGTAAAAGCTTCATGCTTTTACCTTCTGCTTTCGTCGCCACTTCTAACTGTTTTTCTAATTCAGGAATACGCCCATACTGTAACTCAGACATTTTCGCCAAATCACCATTACGACGCGCTTTTTCCATCTCAATACGCGTATTTTCTAATTCAGCTTTGATATGTTGAGTGCCAGTTAATGATGCTTTCTCTGCTTTCCACTCTTCTTCCAATGCAGAATATTCACGCTCTTTTTCCGCCAGCTCTTCTTCTAACATTTCCAGACGTTTTTTACTGGCATCATCAGACTCTTTTTTCAGTGCCTGCTGTTCCAGTTTTAATTGGATAATACGTCTTTCCAATCTATCTAAAGATTCTGGTTTTGAATCCATCTGCATACGTAAGCTAGCGCCCGCTTCATCGATTAAGTCGATAGCTTTGTCTGGCAGCATACGGTCAGTAATGTAACGGTGCGATAACGTCGCTGCCGCCACAATAGCTGGGTCAGTAATTTGCACATGATGGTGCAATTCATAACGTTCTTTCAAACCACGCAAGATAGCAATGGTGTCTTCCACGGATGGTTCTGCAACATATACTTTTTGGAAACGACGCTCTAACGCAGGGTCTTTCTCTATATATTGACGATATTCATCAAGGGTTGTTGCCCCCACGCAATGCAGTTCACCGCGAGCCAGTGCAGGTTTTAACATGTTACCGGCATCCATCGCACCGTCGGCTTTACCCGCACCCACCATAGTATGTAATTCATCGATAAACAGAATGACGTTACCTTCTTGTTTAGCGAGGTCATTCAGAACACCTTTCAAACGTTCTTCAAATTCACCACGATATTTCGCCCCTGCAATCAGAGCCCCCATATCCAGTGATAAAACACGTTTGTTTTTCAATCCCTCAGGGACTTCACCATTAACAATACGCTGTGCAAGCCCTTCAACAATCGCCGTTTTACCTACACCAGGCTCACCAATTAATACTGGGTTATTTTTAGTACGACGTTGTAATACTTGGATGGTACGACGAATTTCTTCATCACGGCCAATCACAGGGTCTAATTTCCCTTGTTCTGCACGTTCGGTTAAATCAACGGTAAATTTTTTCAAAGCTTGGCGCTGGTCTTCAGCGCTTTGGTCATTCACTTTTTCGCCACCACGCATCTGTTCTATTGCCTTTTTCAAATTGTCTTTATTAACACCCGCCGCTTTCAACATATCAGCGAGGGTTGTATTGGCTTCTAAAGCAGCGAGCAGAAATAATTCTGAGGAGATAAAGTCATCCCCATTTTTCTGAGCAAGCTGGTCACATAAGTTCAAATGACGCATTAAGTCACTTGATGGTTGTACATCCCCAGCAACACCTTGCACTTGAGGGAGTCGAGCCAATGCATCTTCAATTTTGTTTTCGAACGTAACTGCGTTCACGCCGAGCGTCGTCAATAATGGACGCACGGTACCACTTTCTTGATTAAACAAAGCACTGAGTAAATGAATTGGTTCAATAAATTGATTTTCGCGCCCAAGGGCTAATGACTGGGCGTCAGCGAGAGCTTGCTGGAATTTATTAGTTAAACGATCCAGACGCATAACACCTCCAATAGAATATGATTAAAATTGCTACTGAAGATAAGATGCGGTCTGTTTTTAAATATTCAAGTTTTAGGCGGGATTATTTTTTCAATATTTGTTAATTTGGAATATTATTCCATGAACTAGTTATTTATCCATATAAGGGATGCCATTCTTCCCGTTTGCCCCTCACGTCGGTAGGAAAAAAATCTGTTTTCATCACTGACCGTACAAAACTCACCACCATAAATGGCTGAAATGCCCGCGGCTTGTAGCTTTTTACGCGCCAGTAAATAGATGTTTGCCAGAAATTTGTCATTGTGAGGTGTAAACGCATCTGCAAGATCGGCAGATTGACCAGTAAATGCTTGTTTAACTTCTACGCCAACTTCAAATTTTTCAGGGCCAATAGCCGGCCCCATCCACGCCATAATGTCGCTCGGTTGTGCATTAAATGCCGCTAGCGTATTTTCCAATACGCCATTGCAGAGGCCTCGCCATCCGGCATGAGCCGCTGCCACTTCTTTACCATCGCGGCTGCAAAACAATACTGGCAAGCAATCTGCTGTCATGATGGCACACACTTGACCAACTTGGTTGGTATACACCGCATCCGCTTGACGATTTTCAATCTCGCTTCCCATTAAATGCAGAACATGAGTACCATGTACTTGCTCAAGCCACACGGGTTGCTGTGGTAATTGAGCAAGCTTTTCAAGACGATGGCGATTTTCACTGACTGCCTCAGGCAAATCCTCAACATGGTCACCTAAATTTAGGCTATCAAAAGGCGGAAGGCTCACTCCACCTGCACGAGTTGTACTGCATGTTGAAATATTTTTAGGTTGCGGCCAATCAGGGAAAATCAACGTATTCATTACCAGTCCATATCGTCTTTATGAAGTTCAGTGTCAGCTTTCAGTGCTTCAATCAATTTCACCATATCATCAGGTAATGGCGCATGCCATTCCATTTGGATTCCTGTGATTGGGTGATAAAGACGCAGCATTGTTGCGTGTAGCGCTTGTCTATCAAAATTACGCATCACTTCGAGGAACTCTTCTGTTGCTCCTTTCAGTGGACGTGGTCGACCGCCGTATAATGGATCACCGATTAATGGATGGTTGATATGCGCCATATGAACACGGATTTGATGCGTTCTTCCGGTTTCTAAGCGTAGACGTAAGCGCGTATGAGCGCGAAAATGCTCCATGACTCGATAGTGAGTTACCGCAGGCTTGCCCATTGGATGAACAGCCATGTGCGTTCTTTTGGTTGGATGGCGAGAAATTGGCTCTTCGACCATACCGCCTGCTGTCATACGGCCAACAGCGACCGCTTCATATTCACGTGTAATTTCACGGCGTTGCAACGCTTCCACTAAGTGAGTTTGTGCAGGGACCGTTTTAGCGACGACCATCAACCCAGTTGTGTCTTTGTCTAAACGGTGAACAATGCCCGCTCTTGGTACATCCGCGATTTCAGGATAGCGATATAATAATGCGTTTAAAATGGTTCCGTCTGGATTACCCGCCCCCGGATGAACAACTAAATCACGCGGTTTATTAATAATTAGGATATCTTCATCTTCATAAACAACGTCAAGTGGAATATCTTGAGGTTCCCAACGGCTATCTTCTTCAATCAAGGCATCGATGGAAATTTGTTCACCACCTAAAACTTTTTCTTTTGCCTTATTGATAACTTTGCCGTTAACCTGCACTCTATCGTCTAAGATCCATTCTTTTATTCGAGAACGTGAATAATCAGGGAACAATTCAGCCAAAGCTTGATCTAAACGTTGACCAAGCTGTGATTCAGCGATAGTTGCACTTAATTGTACTTGTTGAGCCATAAATTAATCTACTTTTTGGTGTTTGTGTTTTGACGGCGCTGCCGTTTCATTTAAAATGTATGCTATTGTAACTCGAATTTTGCCGGGAGCCTTACGGATAGACTCCCTCGATACAGTCAGAGGATAACCAACACGTGATGATACGTATGAAATATCTGGTGGCAGCTGCCACGTTGAGCCTGGCTCTCGCCGGATGCTCCAGCAATAACGAAGTCAGCCCCGATAGTTCCCCAGCTGAGATTTATAGTACAGGTCAGCAAAAATTACAGGACGGTAACTATAACGCGGCAATTAAACAGTTTGAAGCGTTGGATAACCGCTACCCGTTTGGTCCGTATGCTCAGCAAGTACAGTTAGACCTGATTTACGCCTATTATAAATCAGCAGAGCTACCAATGGCGATAGCTTCAATTGACCGTTTCATGCGTTTAAACCCAACTCATCCCAATATTGACTACGTACTTTACATGCGTGGCTTAACGGCAATGGCGTTAGATGACAGCATGTTACAAGGTTTCTTTGGTATCGATCGCTCTGACAGAGACCCACAACACGCATTGGTTGCGTTCAAAGACTTGAGCCAGTTAGTTCGTTACTATCCGAACAGCCCATATTCCAACGATGCAAGTAAGCGTTTAGTTTACTTAAAAGATCGTTTGGCAAAATTTGATCTCTCTGTCGTTGAATATTACAACAAACGTGGGGCCTATGTCGCGGTTGTTAATCGTGTCCAACAAATGTTACGTGACTATCCAGATACAGAAGCAACGCGTCAAGCGCTCGGATATATGGAAATTGCGTATAAAGAGATGGGCTTAGACAAAGAAGCAAATAAAGTCGGCAGCATTATTGCAGCAAACCAATAAATTGCTTTTAACGCTATCGATTAAAATAAGAACGGCAGCTTCGGCTGCTGTTTTTTTGATAATTTTAATCGTGATTTGAAATTCAGAGGGTTTGAAGATGAATAAGAATGAGGGATAGTTTTGAACTTTTTCTTTTAAAATTCATAGCCTAAAATTTTACCCAAAAAAAGTACCGGCTATTTACCGTGTCGATAGCCAACTCTCTCAGTCTCCCTCAATATAGTTATTTTGGCAATCCTTTTACCTGCCTTTTTTAGCCAAAATCACACTTCAAGTGGGTACCCCCTTCCCCATAATTTAAGTGTGATCTAGATCAATTTTTTATTCCTAGATATCGGTATTCTGAATTCATCAAAGACGGAAACAATGAGAGGTAACTATATGATAGTTAACATTACTAGCAAACAAATGGACATCACACCAGCAATTCGTGAACACATTGAAAGCCGTCTTGCAAAACTCGATAAATGGCAAGTTTCCTTAATTAGCCCCCATGTGGTGCTATCGAAAGAGCCTCAAGGTTTTATGGTTGATGCCAACATAAAAACCGCTACCGGACAGTTGGTAGCAAGTGCTAAGCATGAAGATATGTACGTTGCAATAAATGACCTTATCAACAAACTCGAAAGACAGTTAAACAAAGTGCAACATAAAGGAGAATCAAGAAGGGCAACTAATAGTGTAAAAGAAGCGAATCTAGAAACGTTGTAATCAGTTGCGTTTAAGTAGTTACGTTATATTTTTATATTATCAATCCACTTATCTTGAAACCTTCCAAACGCGCTCATCATGGGCGCGTTTTTACGTTGCGCGCTATTTTTTGTTGACTTCTCGTTCACTATCATGTCTATTTGAATAACTTCACTCGAAAGGATTTCCCATGAAACTAAATACTGTTTTCTTTTTCTTCTTTAGCCACTCACATTAAGGGGCTTTTGTCGTTCGAGAAAAAAAAGAAGACAATATTTTAAAGCCCCCTACCTAGGGGGCTTTTTTATTCACTGATGTTTGATAGGGTCGCAGAATGGAAAATAGCACTAATTTACTGAAAGTCCGTGAGAAAATTAGCCAGTTAGACAGTGAACTCCTTGGGCTTCTTGCAAAACGTCGAGGCTATGCAATTGAAGTTGCGGAAACCAAAATCGATGATAACCGCCCAATCCGTGACAAAGAGCGCGAACGCCAATTACTCGATGTATTAATTAATAAAGGCACGCCTCTCGGTCTTGATGGTTTTTATATTACACGCTTGTTTCAGATGATCATTGAAGATTCTGTTCTTACCCAGCAAGCTATCCTGCAAAAACATTTAAACCTAACACCTAGTGATACCGCAAGATTTGCATTTTTAGGACCAAAAGGTTCTTATTCCCATGTTGCCGCGCGTCAATATTCAGCGCGTCATTTTGATCAACTGGTTGAATGCAGCTGCCATAAATTCCAAGATATCTTTTCACTCGTTGAAAGTGGTCAAGCAGATTATGGTATTTTACCTATTGAGAATACCAGCTCAGGGGCAATTAATGATGTTTACGATTTACTGCAAAATACATCATTATCCATTGTCGGTGAAATTCGTTTACCGATAAACCATTGCTTGTTGACCACGCCAGGTAGTGAATTAAGCAAGATTGATACTGTATATAGTCACCCTCAGCCATTCCAGCAATGTAGCCAATATTTATCTCAATTCCCTCATTGGAAAATTGAATATTGCGACAGCACATCTACAGCAATGCAAAAAGTGGCAGAACATAATTCCCCTAATGTAGCTGCACTAGGCAGTGAGGCTGGCGGTGCATTGTATGGCTTAACGGTTTTGGAGCATAACTTAGCGAATCAGCAAATTAATATGACTCGCTTTATTGTTGTGGCTCCACGAGCAATTGAAGTAACTGAACAAGTTCCAGCAAAAACCACATTACTGATCACTACAGGTCAACAAGCCGGTGCATTAGTAGATGCTTTAATTATCTTGAAAAATAATAAGATAGTGATGAGTAAATTAGAATCTCGCCCAATTAATGGTAAGCCTTGGGAAGAGATGTTTTATGTAGATGTTCACGCTAACTTGCGTTCAGATAATATGCAACAAGCACTGAAAGAATTAGCAGAAATCACCCGCTCAATTAAAATTCTTGGCTGTTACCCATCTGAAAATATCGTTCCTGTAGAACCAGAAAAAATGGCGCCTTAGTTTTAATTTTGACTCAAAAAAAAATAACACAGGTCATTAGCCTGTGTTATTTTTATTAATTACGATTTATGCCAATCACGATTTTTGTATTGTCGCGCTGAGCTTAAAATAATTAACTAAGTTTTGAAGATGGTAAGCTTGGTCATTCAGCGAATCTGCCGCTACGACCGATTCTTCTACCAGTCCCGCATTTTGTTGTGTTGTTAAATCCAATTGCCCCACGGCGCTGTTAATTTGTGAAATACCATCACTTTGCTCCCTGCTAGCTTGACCAATTTCACGCAATAACGCATTCATCTCTTCAACACTAGCGACCATTCCGTGGATCTGCTGGCTAGCTTGTTCAACCAATTCCATACCTTCTTGGGTTTGTGAAGAGGAGTTTTCGATTAATGAACGAATATCACTGGCCGATGCAGCGCTTTTTTGTGCCAGTAATCTCACTTCACCCGCCACTACCGCAAACCCACGACCATGCTCTCCTGCCCTTGCCGCTTCAACGGACGCATTCAAGGCTAAGATATTCGTTTGGAAAGCAATAGAGTCGATTAAGTTAATGATATCCGTCATTTTTTGAGATGAACCATTAATTGCGCGCATTTTATCGGTTAACTGAACCATCATCTGACCATTGTTTTTGACCGTTACAGCGGTATTGTCAGCCAACATTGTCGCTTCATGGGTATGTTCAGTGGTGTTCTGTACCGTGGATGTAATTTGCTCCATCGAACTTGCCGTTTGCTCAACAGAAGCCGCTTGCTCTTCCGTTCTAGCCGCTAAGTTCTGATTACCCGCGACAATTTGCCCTGCTGCCGCAGAAATACTCTCAGATCCATTTTGGACTTCTTGGACAATCTCTAGTAGGTGCCCTTTCATTTCGCTGAGCGATTCAAGTAAGATCCCAGTTTCATCTTTAGATTGCGCTTGAATATCTTGGGTCAAATCACCACTGGCAATTGATTTAGCAAAATCAACCGCTTGCTCTAAAGGTTTAGTGATAATACGCGTGATGTACCACCCCATAACGCAGCCCACAACAATGCTAATAATTGATAAAAATGCTAATAAAACACGATTTGCTTTATAGTCATCTTCCACCTGATAACCCGTTTCTTGCATCAACATATTTTGGATGGCTATCAGGTTTTGGACTTGCTCACGATATTCTCGCTGAATAGCTGATGTTTTTGTCATCATCATTTCAATCGCAGCTTGGCGATTTCCCTGATTCATAAACTCCATCATCTGTTGCTGAGCACTAATAAATTTAGCTCTCACCTCTTGGATATTATCAAGCACTTCACGAGAACGGCTATCAGTTATACTTCGATCCAACTCATCCAACAGATCAGAAATATTTTGGCTAATTTTAACTAGCTCTTCCTTGCGTTTTTCACTCCCTCTGTCATCCAATAAAATCAATTCTTGGATACCAATATAAGAATAAAAGTTATCCATCACCGAATTTGCATTAGCGGTTATTGGATAACTTTTAAAAATGACGTTCTGAATGCTTTCATTTGCTCGATTCATATTTACTAATGAAAACAGAGAACTTAAAACAATTAGCGTGATGAAAACGCCAAACGCGATAGTTAATTTCAAACTAATTTTGAGGTTCTTAAAAGACATAGGTTTACCACACTTATCATCATTTAATGATTAGTGTTATCGGTCAATGGCAAGGGATCTTTATTAGATAAATCGTTTAATTTATAAATATCGATATTATAAATTGATTAATTTCTAATTAATTGGTGGATAAACCTACTTAAGGAAGAAACTCAATTATAAATTTAGGATAAACTACAGAAATAAGTACAATTACTTATTTATTATAAATATTAATAATAGAAATGCGTTTAGCACTTTTAGCATAAAGATAGCCATTACCCTTTTTCATCGATTTATCGAGTAATGGCTAAAGAGACTATTTACGGTTATCGTTCGCCCGTTGTAATAGAGACTGGCTTTCTTTCATGAAATGATGTGCATCTTCACCAAACCACTGACTGACTTGCTCGAATTGTCGAATAAATTCGGCTTTATCTTTGCGCTCCAGCATTTCAATGGATTGCCCCAAAAGCTGGTAATAACGGCGGATCAATTCAACATTTTCGTCCGAAGACATGATGATATCTGCATACAATTGTGGATCTTGTGCAAACAAACGCCCTACCATTGCCAATTCAAGACGATAAATTGGGGAAGAGAGATCCAACAACTGCTGTAAATCAACCTGCTCTTTCGCTAAATTCTGCCCATAAGTAAACGTCGTAAAGTGGCGTAACGCTTGAATAAAACTCATATTACGATCGTGTTCTTCAGGCTTAATCGCTTTCAAGCGCGCCCCCCAAACTTGCAGCTGCTCCAACAGCCATTGGTAAGACTCCGCTTTTCGCCCATCACAGAATGCAAAAACTTGCTTGGCAACACTGCCAATATCAGGACCAAACATCGGATGTAATCCTAATACAGGGCCTTGATGTACTGACAGCATAGCTTCGAGTGGCTTTTGCTTCACAGAAGCAATATCCACTAAAATTGTTTCTGGATCTAAAGTAGGCAAACGTTTAATGACATCAACAGTGAGGTGGATAGGTACACTAACCATCACCACGCTTGCACCAGAGACTATCGAAGCCGCATTATCCCAATCTTGCTCACCCAGTAATTTAACTTGATAACCAGACAGGGAAAGTAGACGATGAAATAACCGCCCCATTTTCCCATTCCCACCGACGATCACAATCGGACCGGCGGTAGGGTTCAGTGTTTTAAATCCTTTGTCATTTTCGCGCGCATAGGACTCACGCATGATCCGTCGAAGAATATCTTCAATCAGATCAGGCGGGATCCCCATTCGCTCCGCTTCTGCTCGGCGAGCCGCCAACATACTAGATTCACGCTCAGGCACATAAATAGGTAATCCGTGCTGGCTTTTGACTTCACCGACTTCAGCCACTAACTGAAGCCGTTTGGCGAGCAAATCTAATAATGACTTATCAACTTCATCAATCTGTTCCCGTAAATGGGATAATTCAGCAGACATACCAATCCCTTGCTCAGCTCACTTTGCTTAATTTTTGCCCGCGCTGCTCAAGCACTGGTGATAATGCTTGGTGTAATTTACGCAACACAGACTCAGTGTCATCCCAGTTAATGCATGCATCTGTCACTGAAACCCCGTATTTCATATTTTCACGTGGCTGTTCTGATGACTGATTGCCTTCATTAATATGGCTTTCAAGCATAATACCTGTAATTGATTCATTACCATTAACAATTTGCTCGATAATTGAATCAACCACCAGTGGCTGACGACGAAAATCTTTATTTGAGTTACCGTGGCTGCAATCCACCATTAATGATGGTTCGAGCCCCGCTTTTTTCATTTCAGCTTCACAAGCAGCAATACTTTGCTCATCATAATTTGGCGTTTTGCCGCCACGTAAGATCACATGACCATTTTTATTACCGCTAGTGTGCAGCAAGCAAACTTGACCGGATTGGTTGATCCCCATAAAACGATGCGGCATCGCAGCAGCTTTTAATGCGTTGATGGCGGTAGATAAACTTCCATCTGTACCGTTTTTAAAACCAACTGGCATTGATAAGCCGGATGCCATTTCACGGTGAGTTTGGGATTCCGTAGTTCTCGCTCCGATTGCTGACCAACTGAATAAGTCACCTAAGTATTGTGGGTTATTAGGATCTAACGCTTCTGTCGCCAGTGGTAATCCCATATTCACTAAGTTGGTCAATAAATCGCGGGCAATGTGCAGCCCTTTTTCCATTTCAAAGCTGCCATCCATAAATGGATCGCTAATTAAGCCTTTCCAACCCACGGTTGTACGTGGTTTTTCAAAGTACACACGCATCACAATATATAAGCTATCACTTAACTCAGCGGCAAGTTTCTGTAAACGCTCACCGTATTCGATGGCAGCATCTACATCATGAATTGAACAAGGACCACATACCACGAGTAAGCGCGGGTCACGCTGATGAATAATATCAGCAATCACTTTACGCGATGTCGCAATGGCATGCAGGTTGCTGTTACTCAATGGGTATTTTTGCTTCAGACTTTCAGGGGTAATAAGAACCTGCTCGTCTTGAATATTCACGTTATTGAGTACATCTTTTTGCATGATCATTTGATTACCTATTTAGCTTATTATTTATTAGTGATGTTATTTATCGATCTTGTGTTTAGTGCGTGAGAGATAACATATCATGCATCGTAAAGATTTCAATCCAAAACTGTAAAATAATTCAATTCAGTGTACATAAAAAATTACATTTATTTATCTTTTTGAATTTAAATAAAATTGTAGGTTTTAAAGAGAATAAGTTCATATTAAAAAGCAAAAAACGAATAAAAATAGTAAAGATAAGTTTACGAAGTGGGATTTATTGAACGGTATATTCTAAATAGTTCGAGTTGTGGCTAGGCTGCAAAATGAAGACAGCGCAGGGAGCATACATAAGTATGTGACCTGTGTGGCTGAATGAAGCCAACACCGCCACAGCGCGAAATATGACGAATATACGACGAATATAAAAAAGGCCCGCTAATGCGGGCCCTTTAACTTTCGGATGTAGCGAAAGCGTATTACTTGGCGTTCAGACGCTCTTTGATACGAGCTGCCTTACCAGAACGCTCACGCAGGTAGTACAGTTTAGCTCTGCGAACAGCACCACGGCGTTTAACAGCAATGCTATCTACGACTGGAGAGTGAGTTTGGAATACACGCTCAACACCTTCGCCGTTAGAAATTTTACGAACAGTGAATGCAGAATGCAGACCGCGGCTACGGATAGCGATAACCACGCCCTCAAATGCCTGCAGACGTTTTTTAGAGCCTTCTACGACCCATACCTTAACTTCCACGGTATCACCCGGACGGAATGAAGGTACGTCCTGCTTCATCTGCTCTTGTTCAAGTTGTTTAATAATGTTGCTCATAATAACTCTCTTACCCTAGGTAAACTGATATGTTTAGACAATTAATTGTCTGGATTCACTGGTTGCTCAGCCTGAAATTCCCGTTGGAACTCAGCTAGCAACATCCTCTGCTCGTCAGTCAGAGCTAGGCTTTCTAGAAGCTCAGGTCTTCTAAGCCAGGTACGACCGAGTGACTGCTTCATGCGCCAGCTATCGATCTTGGCATGGTTTCCTGAAAGTAGTATGTCAGGAACTTGCATGCCGTCTAACACCTCTGGTCGGGTATAGTGAGGACAATCTAACAAGCCATCAGCAAAAGAATCTTCTTGAGCTGAAGCTTGATGACCTAATACTCCAGGAATAAACCGAGAGACTGAGTCTATCAACACCATAGCAGGGAGCTCCCCGCCACTGAGAACGTAATCACCGATTGACCATTCTTCATCAATTTCGGTTTGAATTATCCGCTCATCAATACCTTCATAACGACCACAAACCAGAATTATCTTCTCGTTTGTTGCCAGTTCACAAACTCCGTCTTGACCGAGTTTGCGACCTTGAGGTGAAAGATAAATCACTTTTGCACCATCACCGGCCTCAGCTTTTGCTGCGTGGATTGCATCTTTTAACGGTTGCACCATCATCAGCATGCCTGGACCACCACCATAGGGGCGATCATCAACAGTTTTGTGTCTATCGTGAGTAAAATCTCGCGGATTCCAACACTCAACCGTTAGCAGGCTATTTTTCACTGCCCGACCAGTTACCCCGTACTCGGTTATTGCGCGGAACATTTCGGGAAACAGGCTAATTACCCCAATCCACATGATTTATCCCACTCATAAAAACCGGTAAACCGGAGATTTAAAAACCAGGATCCCACTCCACTTCAATAGTTTTGGTGGAGAGATCGACTTTCTTGATAACCTGCCCATCAAGAAACGGAACCAACCGCTCCTTGATGCCAAATGCATCTTTTAAATTTGCCTTGATGACGAGAACGTCATTCGATCCCGTTTCCATCATATCAATGACAGTACCAAGGTCGTAACCCTCAGACGTCACTACATGGCAGCCCATAAGGTCTTTCCAGTAGTATTCGTCGTTGTCCAAATCAGGAAGTTGGGTTGAATCAACCGCAATTTCAAAATTGGTCAATAGAGCAGCTGCATCGCGGTCTTCGACCCCTTTGAGCTTGACGATGATATCTTTGTTATGATGTTTCCAATCTTCTATTTCAATATGTTGCCATTGACCAGAACGTTGGATAAACCAAGGTTGATAATCAAAAATACTTTCAGCATGTTCGGTGGAGGAAAAAACTTTGAGCCAACCACGAATACCGTATGCCGCGCCTAATTTGCCCAATACAATTGGGTTCGCAGGAGGCAGTAGTTTAGTTTGCTTGCTCATTGTTACCACCGTGACAGATTAAGCTACTTTTTTAGCTTGTTTGACCAGTTGTGCAACACGGTCAGAAACAGTTGCGCCTAAGCCAACCCAATGCTCAATACGGTCCAGGTCTAAACGCAGTTCTTCTGCTTGACCTGCAGCGATCGGGTTGAAGAAACCGATACGCTCAATGAAACGACCGTCACGCGCATTGCGGCTATCGGTTACAACGATTTGGTAGAACGGACGTTTTTTAGCGCCGCCACGAGATAAACGAATTGTTACCATAACATCCTCATTAGTTAACAAAACAACCAGACTCCATCGAGGGATAGAGTCCGGCTGTCATATAAAAAGCCCGAAAAGTTTACTCACTTTGACGCAAAAATCAATCAAAAGTACACTTTTGTTTCAGGCTTTATTGCTTAACGCCCCGGAAAACCCGGAGGCATCATACCCTTCATACCGCGCATCATCTTGGCGAGACCGCCTTTTTTCATCTTTTTCATCATGCGCTGCATATCATCAAACTGTTTTAAGAGTTTATTAACCTCTTGTACTGTGGTTCCAGAACCCGCAGCAATACGACGCTTACGCGATCCTTTGATAATCTCTGGCTTTTCGCGTTCTTTACGCGTCATGGATTGGATCATCGCTTCCATACGGATGGTAATTTTGTCATCCATTTGGGATTTAACCGCATCCGGTAACTGGGACATACCTGGCATCTTACTCAACATGCTGGTCATTCCGCCCATATTACGCATCTGTTTTAGCTGGTTTAAGAAGTCATTGAAATCAAAGGTATCCCCTGTTTTCAGCTTCTTCGCTAATTTCTCTGCTTCATCACGGTCAACTTTGTGTTCAATCTCTTCAATCAGAGATAACACATCTCCCATACCTAAAATACGTGAAGCCACGCGCTCTGGATGGAATGGTTCAAGGGCATCAGTTTTTTCACCAACCCCTAAGAATTTGATTGGCTTACCTGTAATAGAGCGGATAGATAATGCAGCACCACCACGCGCATCACCGTCAACTTTGGTTAAAACAACCCCTGTTAATGGCAATGCTTCGTTAAAGGCTTTCGCTGTGTTTGCCGCATCTTGCCCCGTCATGGCATCAACCACAAACAAGGTTTCAACTGGATTGATTATACGATGGACTTCCTGGATCTCCTCCATCATCGCTTCATCAACATGTAAACGACCAGCGGTATCCACTAACAATACATCGTAGAATTGTAATTGTGCGTGTTTTAAGGCTTTTTGAACAATTGCCGCTGGCTTTTCTTGGACTTCAGATGGGAAGAAATCAACGCCAACCGCTTGTGCTAAAGTTTCTAACTGTTTGATCGCCGCAGGGCGATAAACGTCGGCAGAAACCACTAAGACTTTTTTCTTTTGCTTTTCTTTTAATAATTTACCCAGTTTTGCAACGCTGGTTGTTTTACCCGCACCTTGCAAACCTGCCATCAACACAACAGCTGGAGGCTGAGCAGATAAATTCAGCTGGTGATTCTCTTCACCCATTGCGCGGGTCAGTTCATTTTGAACAATTTTAATGAACTCTTGACCCGGTGTTAGGCTTTTATTAACGTCTTGACCAACAGCACTTTCTTTGACTTTTTGAATAAATTCACGGACGACTGGCAAAGCAACGTCGGCTTCCAGTAACGCCATGCGAACTTCGCGTAATGTATCTTTAATATTGTCATCAGTCAGACGTCCACGCCCGCTGATATTGCGCAAAGTGCGCGATAGTCTGTCAGTTAAATTATCAAACATGTGTCTTAGCTCAATTCTGTTATGGGCCTATATGTAGCCTTATTTGGTTACTCGCGCGCTGTATTTCAAGGGCAAACTCAAGATAGCCACGGCACAATTCAACGCTGTGTTGGTCGCCGATTGTATCACACTTGATGGGGTTTCGCTGCTTCGTTTAGTTAGCCTAAATGAGCGATTAGTAAAGAATATACAGCGATACGTCATACCAATAGTTGGAGCCTACACTTGCACGGGTTATACTAGTTAATTACTATCCACTTAAAATGAATAACGACACTATACTATGCCCGTATTTGCAGTCATAGCAGTTTGTACATACATGGTCAGTCTGCTGCTGATCGTCCCCGGACAAGTGCGCAAGCAAGCTCTTTATCGTCGATTGGCTATTTTATTAGCTATCGTGGCGATGGTTACTCACGCAATCACGTTGAAATTACAAATTTTTAGTGAAGCCAGCGGGCAAAATCTCACCCTCTTAAATTTAGGCTCCTCTGTCAGCCTCTTAATGTGTTTGATTATGACGGTGGTTTCCTATTTAGGGCGTGCGTGGTACTTAACCCCTATTGTGTATAGTTTCGCGATTATTAACCTGATTTTATCTACGATTATGCCTGGTGAGTTTATTACTCATTTAGAGGCAAGCACTCCATTATTTGTTCATATTGGCTTGGCATTATTAAGCTACGCTACCTTGCTTATCGCGGCGTTATATGCGTTTCAAGTCGCCATTATTGACTACCAACTTAAAAATAAAATTCTGAAATTTAGCCCTGATATGCCGCCAATGATGGTCATTGAACGCAAAATGTTTCACGTCACTCAGGTGGGGGTCATTCTGTTGACCTTAACCCTGTGCACGGGCTTTATTTATATGGATAACATCTTTGATAAAGAGAATATCCACAAATCCGTACTCTCCGTCATTGCTTGGTTTGTTTACGTTATTTTGCTGTGGGGACATTTTCATGGTGGATGGCGAGGCAAACGCGTCCTCTTTTTCCATGTGGGCGGTTCACTTATCCTTACCTTGGCGTTTTTTGGTAATCGATTGATTCAGCAATTAACCATGGCGTAGAGCCATTTTAGCTTTAAACGGCTGTTATAAAAAAGGAACCTTGTTTTGGATGAAGTATCTACTGGTACTCTAATCATCATACTGATTGTTTTAATTTTTTTATCCGCTTATTTTTCAGCGTCAGAAACCAGTATGATGACGTTGAACCGTTATCGGTTAAAACATTTAGCGAAACAAGGTAATCGCTCCGCTATCCGTGTTGAAAAACTACTACGCCATCCCGATCGCCTACTGGGCTTAGTATTGATTGGTAACAACCTAATCAACATTGTTGCCTCTGCTCTCGCGACCATTATCGGGATCCGCTTATATGGCAATATGGGTGTCGCCATTGCAACTGGCGTGCTCACATTTGTTATTCTGCTATTTGCAGAAGTGATGCCAAAAACCATTGCGGCACTGTATCCAGAACGTATTGCCTTTCCTAGTAGCTTTATTCTTACGCCACTGCAAAAAATCATGCTACCTGTCGTGTGGGCGTTTAATACTATTTCTGCCCTTTTTATGCGTTGCTGTGGGATAAATGTCTCAAATACTCGTAATGATGCGGTCAATAAAGAAGAGTTGCGTACCATTGTTCATGAGTCAAAAAACAAGCTCAGCCGCCGTAATCAAGACATGCTGATTTCGATTCTTGATTTAGACAAAGTCACCGTTGGCGATATTATGCTGCCACGTAATGAAATTGTGGGGATCGATATTAATGATGATTGGAAGTCGATTGTTAGGCAGCTCACTCATTCCCCTCATGGACGTATTGTCCTGTATCGTGATTCTCTTGATGATTTGATTGGTATTTTGCGTGTGCGAGAAGCTTATCGATTGATGGTAGAGAAACGTGAGTTCAACAAGCAGAATTTGATCAAAGCCGCCGATAGTATCTATTTCATTCCCAATAGTACGCCACTCAACGTTCAGTTGGTTAATTTTCAGCATAAAAAAGAGAAGCTTGGCATCATCGTTGATGAGTATGGCGAGATCCAAGGTTTGATCACCGTAGAAGATATTTTGGAAGAAATTGTCGGTGATTTCACAACATCAATGTCGCCTTCTCTAGCTGAAGAAGTCATGCCTCAGAGCGACGGCAGCGTCCTTGTGGATGGAACAGCAAACATTCGTGACCTGAATAAAGCATTTGATTGGAACCTTCCTATTGATGGTCCTAGAACCGTTAATGGGATGGTTTTAGAGGTATTAGGTGATATTCCACAGCCTGAAGAACAAATAGTTGTTGGTCACTATGTTATCGAAGTTTTAGTGATCAGCGATAATATTATCAAGCAGGTAAAAATCACTCCGCTCGGTTTTGACTCACAAGCCCCTGAATTTTAATTGTTCATTTCAATGGAAAAAGCCTTAAAAACCTGACCAATTGATCGGTGATTTTAAGGCTTTTTAGTCTATCTTTTTCAATAATTAAACGTGAAGCTGGGCAAGCTTTTCTTCTGGCAATGCAAGCTCATCGTTTTTATTGACGAGAATATCCTTCGCAAGCACACTGCGAGCAATTTGCTGAGCTTCTTCAAGAGAGTGCATCTTGTAAGTACCACATTGGTACACATTAAGCTCTGGGATCTTATTTTGATCTTGCACATGCAGCACATCCTGCATAGCAGCCTTCCAGGCGTTAGCAACACGCTGTTCATCCGGTTGACCAATCAAGCTCATATAGAAGCCTGTACGGCATCCCATTGGCGAAATATCGATGATTTCAACACCGTTACCATTAAGGTGATCTCGCATAAAACCCGCAAAAAGGTGCTCTAGGGTATGCGTTCCTTTTTCTGTCATTGCTTCTTTATTTGGGACTGTAAAGCGTAAATCGAATACGGTGATAGTGTCCCCATGAGGCGTTGTCATCGTTTTCGCTACACGAACAGCAGGAGCAGCCATACGCGTATGATCCACAGTAAAACTGTCTAATAACGGCATTTCATGACCTCCATAAAAATAAAAAAAATAATTTTGAATAAAATGAAACTAATCCAAAAATGCAGAGTCTTAATATGTGAAAGACGCGCAAATTGTTATCATCCCTAATTCTTTAAAAGATTTTTTGTTTGGCCACCTTGTTGTGGCCATTTTCTTTTAGCGTCCAGCGTGGATCTTAAGATACTCTTCAAAGCTTTCGCTCTGATCCTGCTCCATTCTCTTTTGTTTCTCAATTGAAGCCAAACGCGCCTGTTCAAACTGCTCTTCAGTGATCAC
Organism: Providencia sp. JGM181; assembly: GCF_018257375.1. Lineage (NCBI taxonomy): Bacteria > Pseudomonadati > Pseudomonadota > Gammaproteobacteria > Enterobacterales > Morganellaceae > Providencia > Providencia sp. JGM181. Next base: position 19,377 of record NZ_JAERJY010000004.1, read on the forward strand.
TTCATAAGGTTCATTAATTAGCTGCTGATAATATTTTTCAGCTAATTCTAACCCATAGCCACCAATACCTTTTTCCAGCATTTCGTCCATCACCAGCGCTGAATAGGTCAAGTTTGGATCTTCAAACATGGCGACAAACTGATGACACACGTCTTTGTATTTGGCATCACAGCAGGTATCTAAGACTTCAGCCACACGGATCAGATCTTTGAACAGTGTTTGTCCCACTTCAACCAATGGCTTAAGCTCGCTACCACAACCAAAGCCAATCACCTGCTCCGGCTTACGACCTTCAAGGATCACGCGGTTCCAGTTTTTGCGGCAGCAATCCAGCTCTTGAACATTCATTTCCGGGGCATCTGCAAGCACGCACCAAATGAGGAATAAATCCACAAAGCGGGCCTGAGTTTCATTAACTCCAATCGGACTAAATGGGTTGATATCAAGGGAGCGAACTTCAATATATTCGATACCACCACGTAATAATGCATCAGAAGGCGATTCATTGCCTTGTGGTACACGCTTCGGACGAATTGGCGCATATAGCTCATTCTCGATTTGTAACACATTAGTGTTCAGCTGAACGTACTTGCCATCTTTTTTCACGCCCAACTTTTCAAATTCAGCAGAAGGCTTATGAATGGCTTTCTTCAGATTTTCCACATATTCATCAAGGTGGTTAAACGTAATATTTAAATCACTCTGAGATTTATTGGTGTAACCTAAATCACTCATTCTCAATGAGGTTGCATAAGGCAGATAATAAGTACCACACTCAGTTTTATTAAAATTCAGTGAGGTTTCTCTGTTCTTTAAGAAAGAGCCGCAAATAGCGGGAGATGCACCAAATAGGTATGGGATGACCCAACCAAAGCGATAGTAATTCCTGATTAGGCGTAAATAGCCTTCAGAAATTTTTTCCTTTCCGCTTTCTGCGTCTTCAACACCCGCCCACGCCTTCCAAAACTCAATTGGGAATGAGAAGTTATAGTGAACCCCCGCGATGGTTTGCATTAATGCCCCATAGCGGTTTTTTAACCCTTCACGATACAGTGTTTTAAACTGCCCCACATTGGAGCTACCGTATTGCGCCAGCGTGATCTTATCTTCACTTGCAATAAAGCAAGGCATACTTAACGGCCACATTCTTTCATTTTGTAAATGACGTGCCGTATAGCGATGTAGATCTCGCAAAAAAGCCAAGTTGTGGCTAATGCTTTTATCTACAGGAGTAATAAATTCGAGTAAGGATTCCGCAAAATCCGTGGTGATCCATTTATGGGTAAGGGCTTTCCCCAGCTCATCTGGATGTAATGTCTCAGCTAACGCACCTTGAGGTGTCACACGTAGTGTTTCACGCTCAATGCCGCGTTGAATGCCATTGAGAATTTCCGGGTGCGCTTCTAACCATGAGAGCGCTTTTGATACGTCCGGGATCAAATCGACCTCCCGCCTGTGATTTAGTTTTATTTTAATAAGGTGATTACTTTAGCTTAAATCACATAAATTGTCGCTGTCTAGATGTGTGGTTTACCCGATGAGAAAACAGAAAGAAAAGGAAGGAAGATAGTAAGTTAGGATTTTAGGCAAAAAAAAACTCCTCAGATTGAGGAGTTTTTTAATGATGGTGCATCCGGGAGGATTCGAACCTCCGACCGCTCGGTTCGTAGCCGAGTACTCTATCCAGCTGAGCTACGGATGCAGAGCCTAAAATGGCGGTGAGGGAGGGATTCGAACCCTCGATGCAGCTTTTGACCGCATACTCCCTTAGCAGGGGAGCGCCTTCAGCCTCTCGGCCACCTCACCATATTTTAGTCACATACGATTTGTTTTTGTTTAAACATCTCGTCTCTGTGTGGCGCACATATTACTTTCCTAGACTTAGAAGTCAAACAATTTTTCCAAACTTTTTGCATTCCAATGATCGTTTGCACATTTCACAAGCAAGATGATTAGTTTAACACCGAAAAAGCAATGTTTCCGTGCTTTCTTGCTCTTTTATTATCATCACTTTTAATATAAAAAATTCAGGAAAAAATAGAGAAAGTTGATAACGCGTAGCTTGGCAGCATAAAAATAGTACAAAAAGAAAGGTGGATTCATTCAAAGAGATAGCGCTCAACACCAACATAATGTGCTAAGCCAATTAAAAAATAGAAAGATTAAGGAATTACTAAAGATAAAAAGGGGAAAGACAAGCGCCCATTATTGCTGTGTGATAACTCACTGGACGCTTATTCATTATTATTGATTGTCTGGTTGAGTCTTTTCGGCCTGGATCCGTTGATAAATTTCTTCACGGTGAACAGAAACTTCTTTTGGGGCATTAACACCAATACGTACTTGGTTGCCTTTTACGCCCAATACGGTCACTGTTACCTCATCGCCTATCATGAGTGTTTCACCAACTCGACGAGTCAGAATAAGCATTCTTTGCTCCTTGAAATATTAAAAGAGTCGGGTCTCTAGGTATTCCCCGCTATTGTCCATCACACACCGTGAAAACGTAAAGCAATGACATTCACCTAAAGCATTGATGCCATCAAGGCAATAATTCTAATTATTTACAAGCAAAATATAACACTACCGGCAACATATTAACAATGCTGCAACAGATTAAAGTTACCCCACTAAAATGGGGTAACTTCGCAGCAATTACAGTTTAGAATCAACCCATTGTTCGACACTTTCCATCGCTGTTGGTAATGCGCTTACGTCAGTACCTCCAGCCATCGCCATGTCTGGTCGACCGCCACCTTTACCGCCTACTTGCTGAGCAACATAGGATACCAAATCACCTGCTTTAATTTTAGCAGTCAAATCATTAGTCACACCAACAATTATACTGACTTTATCACCACTTGTGGTTGAAAGCACGATAATCGCCGATTTCAGCTGATTTTTTAGATCATCGACCATTGTTCTCAATAGTTTAGGATCAGTATCGCTTAATTGACTAACTAATAGTTTGATACCTTTAACATCTTTCGCTTTACTACCTAGTGAAGCACTTTCTTGAGAGGCTTGCTGATCTTTTAATTGCAAAATCTCTTTTTCAAGATTTCGTGATTTATCCAATGCAGCTTTAACTTTCTCAACTACGCTATTTGCATCACCTTTTAATAGATGAGCAATCGCAGAAAGTTGTTCTGACTGAGCATGTAAGTGCTCCATTGCAGTTGCGCCAGTTGTCGCTTCGATACGACGAACCCCAGCAGCGGTACCAGACTCACTTAAGATACTGAATAAACCAATATCCCCTGTGCGGCTAGCATGTGTACCACCACATAATTCGATGGAGAAATCCCCCATACTCAGAACACGTACGCGCTCTTCATATTTTTCACCGAATAATGCCATAGCCCCTTTCGCTTTCGCACCCTCTAAATCCATCAACTCAGTTTCAATTTCTGAGTTTTGACGGATCTGGGCATTCACAATATCTTCCACTTGACGCAGTTGCTGTTGTGTCATCGCTTCAAAATGAGAGAAGTCAAAACGGAGATACTTGTCATTTACCAACGAGCCTTTTTGAGAAACGTGCTCGCCTAAGACTTGGCGTAATGCTGCATGTAATAAGTGAGTCGCCGAGTGGTTTAGACGAATAGCATTACGTCTTTCACTATTGACTATAGCTGCAATTCGATGGTTAACAACTAATGAGCCAGATTCAACTTTACCCACATGACCAATTGCTTGGCCATATTTTTGGGTATCAGTAACCGTAAAGTTAGCGCTGTCATTTTTAAGAACACCAGTATCACCAACTTGACCGCCTGATTCTGCGTAGAATGCGGTTTTATCTAGGATGACTAAACCTTCATCTCCCGCTTGCAGGGAATCAACTGGCTGACCATCTTTATATAATGCAGTGATAGTCGCTTGCTGTTCATCATGCTGATAGCCTGAGAATTCACTGTGTTTGTCAACTTTAATCAGTGCGTTATAGTCTGCGCCAAAGCCGCTTGATTCTCTCGCACGACGACGCTGATCTTCCATTGCACGCTCAAAGCCTTCTTCATCCACTTTAAGATTACGCTCGCGACAAACATCAGCCGTTAAATCTAACGGGAATCCATAAGTATCATAGAGACGGAATGCCGTTTCACCGTCTAGCGTATCGCCTTTCAGTGTTACCAGCTCTTCATCTAATAATTGCAGACCACGTTCTAAAGTACGCGCAAACTGTTCTTCTTCCGTTTTTAATACTTTCTCAACTAAAGCTTGTTGACGCTGTAGCTCTTCCGCAGCAGGTCCCATCACTTTAATTAGGGTAGAAACTAATTTATAGAAGAACGTTTCTTTTGCGCCCAGCATGTAACCATGACGTACCGCACGACGAATAATACGACGTAAAACGTAACCACGACCTTCGTTTGATGGAATGACACCATCACTCACTAAGAATGCGCATGAACGAATATGGTCAGCAATAACGCGCAGAGATTTGTTGGACAAGTCAGTTGCACCTGTCGCTTCTGCTGCTGCAGCAATCAGTTCACGGAAAATATCGATTTCATAGTTCGAATTCACGTGTTGCAGAACCGCAGAAATACGTTCCAGCCCCATACCTGTATCTACAGAAGGTTTTGGTAGTGGTTCCATGGTACCGTCAGATTGACGGTTGAACTGCATAAAGACGAGGTTCCAGATTTCAATATAGCGGTCGCCATCTTCTTCTGGACTTCCTGGAGGGCCACCCCAGATGTGATCGCCATGGTCAAAGAAAATTTCGGTACATGGTCCGCAAGGTCCAGTGTCACCCATCTGCCAGAAGTTGTCAGAGGCGTAAGGAGCACCTTTGTTATCACCGATACGAATAATACGCTCAACAGGAACACCAATTTCTTTGTTCCAAATATCGTAAGCTTCATCGTCAGTCGCGTATACAGTAACCCACAGTTTTTCTTTTGGCAGGTTAAACCATTGTTCGCTGGTTAAAAGTTCCCATGCAAAGCGAATAGCGTCGTGCTTAAAGTAATCACCGAAGCTAAAGTTACCTAACATTTCAAAGAATGTGTGGTGGCGAGCTGTATAGCCCACGTTTTCTAAGTCGTTATGTTTACCACCTGCACGTACACAACGTTGTGCGGTTGTCGCTCGGGAATATGCTCGTTTATCCAGACCAAGAAATACATCTTTGAACTGGTTCATCCCTGCGTTAGTGAACAATAGTGTTGGGTCATTATTTGGCACTAGCGAACTGCTGGCTACCACCTGATGACCTTTCGTATGGAAAAAGTCGAGAAACGCTTGACGGATCTCAGCGGTGCTTTTACTCATATTTATCCCGATATCAAGCTGGAAACAGAATTACGAATTGTTGAGATGGAATGTAACATCACCTCTAATCAACTCTCCGATTAAAAAGTGACTGATAAGATAAAGTCTCTTTGTATAGAAGTAAAATATAGATACATCCATTCGCGGCTTTCATTGTAAAGCGTCTGAATATTTTCTGAAAGTATGTTTATACCTCTGGCTAGGGTATTTTTCCACAGAAAAACTGTGCAATAAACTATTATTGTGATAGGCAGAAACAAAAAAGCGCCAGTCAATTATGAATGGCGCTTTTGATATCAATTTATTTCAACAGGTTAGCGTTGAATTAAAATTCTTCTGGAACTTCCTCTTCATCAGAATCACTGATGAAATCAGTTGCTGCACTGTTAAATTCACCTGTGTGGTTTAATAATAAATCACGCAGCTTTTTATCAATTTCTTGTGCAACTTCAGGATGTTCTTTCAGGTAAGTTGTCGAGTTCGCTTTACCTTGACCAATTTTGTCGCCGTTATAGCTGTACCAAGCACCCGCTTTTTCAATCAGCTTATGTTTAACACCTAAGTCAATCAGCTCACCGAAGGTATTGATACCTTCACCATAAAGGATTTGGAATTCAGCTTGTTTAAATGGTGCCGCAACTTTGTTTTTCACGACTTTAACGCGAGTTTCGCTACCAACAATTTCTTCACCGTTTTTCACTGCACCAATACGGCGGATATCTAAACGGACAGAAGCGTAGAATTTCAGTGCGTTACCACCAGTTGTGGTTTCTGGGTTACCAAACATCACACCAATCTTCATACGGATCTGGTTGATGAAAATCAGCAAGGTATTTGAGTTTTTCAAGTTACCCGCTAATTTACGCATTGCTTGGCTCATCATACGCGCCGCAAGACCCATATGAGAATCACCGATTTCGCCTTCAATTTCCGCTTTTGGTGTTAATGCTGCAACGGAGTCAACGATGATCACGTCTACTGCACCAGAGCGAGTTAATGCATCACAGATCTCTAACGCTTGCTCACCAGTATCAGGTTGGGAACACAGCAGGTTATCAATATCAACGCCTAATTTTTTCGCGTAGATAGGGTCAAGTGCGTGCTCAGCATCAATAAATGCACAAGTTTTACCACTACGTTGTGCTGCGGCAATAACTTGCAAAGTTAATGTCGTTTTACCTGAAGATTCAGGACCGTAGATTTCAACAATACGCCCTAATGGCAAACCACCCGCACCTAAAGCAACGTCAAGAGATAAAGAACCTGTTGAAATGGTTTCAACATCCATTGTGCGGTCTTCACCAAGACGCATAATGGAGCCTTTACCGAATTGCTTTTCGATTTGACCTAATGCCGCAGCAAGTGCTTTTTGTTTGTTTTCATCAATAGCCATGTTCACTCCCTAAGGCAATGGTGGTAACCATTGCGAATAAAACGATTGAATTCGATTTGTTGGAACTAAGTATACTGTATAATCATACAGTATCAAGAAAATTTTTCAGATATTAACTGTAAAAGCGTTTCTATCGAATAACCTGTTGATTGTAAACGAACTTGATACCTATCACCTTCGAATACTTGATGACGAGTCACAACATCCACAGTACCATTGGACTGCTTTAATGCAAAACCAAACCAAACTGTTCCGACTGGTTTCTCTTCGCTTCCGCCACCCGGCCCGGCAATTCCACTGACTGACATCGCAAAGTCTGCCTGAGCTTCATTTAAGGCACCAAGCGCCATTTCCTGAACAACTTGCTGACTCACTGCGCCAAAACGCGTTAATGAGTCGTTCGTGACCCCAATCATTTGATGCTTGGCTTCATTACTGTAAGTGACAAACCCACGGTTAAAGTAGGCGGAGCTACCTGAAATATCCGTCAACACTTTAGCAATCCATCCACCAGTACAAGATTCCGCCGCCGTCACTGTTTTATCAAGTTGCAGTAAACGCTGTCCTAACTGCATACTTAATGTCTCGAGTTGCTTCTCATTTATCATTTGGCTATTCACCATTATGCTGTTTTCTTACGAGCGCGATCCCAAATCCACAGCCCTGCAATCGCAATTGCGAATACTACGCCAAAACCGACACCCACGCTCACGACCGAGAATCCGACCTTTATCGCCAGAGAATATAACCCTAGCATTAATAGCATGGCACTGTTCTCGCCGAGATTTTGTACTGCGATGGCATTACCTGCGCCGACCGTTTCTTTACCTTTCTCTTGAAGTAAAGCATTCAGTGGAACCACAAATAACCCACCAAAAATCCCTAATACCATCAAAATAAAATAGGAAGGAATAATATTGGTTTGCAGTGACAGGAAAACCACCATAACCCCAATCACGATCCCTGCTGGAATACAGCGATAAACCGTTTTTAAGGTGATAAATTTCGCTGCTAACCCTGCCCCCACAACAATACCTACCGCCACCATCGCATTCAAAATGGTCGGGGTTGTATTATCTTGCAATCCTAACGCCACTGGCACCCATGCCACCAGCAAGAAACGCAATGTTACCCCTGCGCCCCAAAACATGCTGGTGCCCACAAGGGAAAAACGGCTTTCTTGATTTGCCCATAAAACACGACAGGCAGAGAAGAAGTCCCCCAGCAACTGTTTGAAATTCCATCCCGTTCCTGGTCTTGCGGCCGCTAAGTGAGGAATAAAGAAGTTAACAATCACCGCTAGCGCATACAGTAAAGAACAAGTTCCCAATGCCAATAATAGGTTAATGTCAGAGAGCATACCGCCGACCACAGAACCCACTAAAATAGCAGCGATCGTTGAGGCTTCCATTAAGCCGTTCGCTTTGACTAAATTATCGCCGCCAGTCAGCTCCCCCAAAATACCGTATTTTGCTGGAGAATACGCTGCGGCACCGACACCGACTAACCCGTAACAGAGGAATGGATTAACCCCTAAGCAGATCCCCAATGCCCCAACAAATTTAAATATGTTGGAAAATAGCATCACGCGGCCTTTAGAGAATCTATCCGCTATTTGCCCCACAAATGGTGCCAGCACAATATAGGTGAAAACAAACACCATTTGTAGAATTGGATGACTCCATTCTGGGTAAAATTCCGCTTTTAACTGCGCTAATATCGCGAATAATAACGCGTTATCTGCAAATGCAGAAAGAAACTGAGATGCCAAAACGGCTTTCATCCCAGTGCTCATCAGTGGCGTGTTTGGTGTGCTATCCTGCATATTATTCCCCTGTTAACGCCATCTGTTTTAATGTCACGAAATCCGTTTTTCCGCTACCTAATACTGGTAAGGCTTTAACCCAGCGGATATCCCGTGGAACCGCCAATTCGGTTAAACCTTTACTTTTCGCTGCGGCAGATAATGCACCTCGGTCAAGATCCTTATCGGTGGTAAATAGCACCAACGCTTCGCCTTTGCTACTGTCGGGTTTAGTCACAACTCCGTGGTCGCAACTTGGCGAAATCTCTGACACCATTTGTTCAATGCTTTCAAGAGAAACCATTTCGCCAGCGAGTTTAGCAAATCGCTTCACTCGTCCTTTAATAGTGCAGAAGTTTTTACTGTCTAACTCAACAATATCCCCAGTGTCATACCAGCCTGGTTCTATCTCGCCCTGAGCATTCTCCGCTTTTGGCTCCTCTAACACACCCGGTGCTTCAACTCGTAAATAGCCCTTCATAATATTCGGGCCTTTCAGTTGAAGTTTTCCACCGTGTTCAATGCCCGGCAATGGGATAATACGGGCTTCCATACAGGGCAAAATCTGCCCTACAGAGCCTTCTTTCGCCGCCATAGGGACATTAATAGAGACAATCGGCGCACACTCAGTCACGCCATAGCCTTCAAGAATACGAATACCAAATTTTTCGTACCAAATTTTCTTGGTTTTATCCGACAGTTTTTCGGCGCCAGCCACGACATAGCGTACTCTTGCAAAATCATACGGATGGGCAAAGCGGGCGTAATGACCTAAGAATGTTGAAGTTCCAAACAGAACGGTACAATTTCGGTCATACACTAACTCAGGAATAATTCGGTAATGTAGTGGGCTTGGGTATAGGAAAACACGGCTACCCGAAAACAGTGGAATAAATAACCCAACCGTTAATCCAAATGCATGGAATAGCGGAAGCGATGACATAAAACGGTCACGCGGCGTAAAATCGGCAATGGTTTTGATCTGTTCAACGTTCGCCATTAAGCTACGATGACTATGTACTACGCCTTTTGGCGTTCCTTCAGAGCCAGAGGTAAACAATACAATGGCTTCGTCATCTACGTTGCGAGGAACGATAGCGTTACGCGGTGAAAATAAGTGTTTAACAATCCACCACTTATCTTGGAAAGTGACAGTATCTTTTAAGTCTTCGAGGTAAATCCACGTTGCTTCAGGTACTTGCTCAGGAATATGAGTCAGTTTCCCTTTTTCCAAAAATTGTCTTGAGGTGAAAACCACTTTCGCCGTCGACGCTTTCAGTGCATTACTGATCCCGTGGCTTCCCGCCGTATAGTTCAGCATTGCAGGCACACGACCACGCATTAAGCAGCCAAAAATCGCCGCGGCGGTCACGGTTGCATTGGGCAGCAATAACCCGACGCGTTCATTTTCATGGGTATAGCGCTCGATAATTCGGCCTACACCAAGGGATTTTTTCAGTAATCCTTGATAGCTATCCTCTTTAAAGGCGATATCTTCAATACAGCGAGAACGACGCCCATAACGTTCAATACTATCAATAAAGGCTTCGACTAACGTCATTTGTGGGCGGCTTGCCATACGTGCCGCTTTCATGATTTGGTAAAGATGTTCACCTGCTAGTGCACGGCGCTCAACCGCACGAGGTGCATCCGGCATAGGAATGGCTTCAGCAGGTAGGATATGTAACTTGATTTTCGGGAACCACTTTAACGGGATAACCCCTTTTAAGCGCCCAAAATGACTTCGCTCAGCACCATCAATACGAATAGGGACAATTTTTGCCCCTGATTTGGCAGCGACGAAAGCAGCGCCTTCATAGATCTTCATTAAAGAGCCATGAACAGAAATACGGCCTTCTGGGAAAATAACAATGGGGCGACCTTTGTCCACTTCACGAACAAGGTGTCTGAGACCTAATGGATTTTTTGGATCTAATGCAACAACATCGGCATAAGGCTTAAGGCGTTTGATCATCTTAGGCGTCGCCACCGTGCTATACACAGCAAATACAGGTCTTACTGGTAAGAATAACGCAATCAACACACCATCAAGAAAAGAGACATGGTTTGGCGTAATGATACATTTGTCTTGATTGAACTCATTTGGGTTGCCAATGACTTCGACACGAAACAAAAACTTCAGTACTTTTTTTATTATCTTTGCCAACATAATGATTCCCTTTCTTATGGTGATAATTTTATCTATTGATTAACAATTAGATACTACAATAATTATCTCGATACCCATGCACCTCATTAAGGGGTTTATTCCTAAAGGCACTGGTATACCTAATATTTATCTCAAATTTGCGATCTGGTTAATGATAGCATCAATGGATTGATTGGCATCAATAACGTGGTGCGCAGTCGATAAATAGATAGGATCACGCTGCTCCATTACCTCTTCAATTTCTTCAAGCAGTGATTTTCCTGTTAAGCTCGGTCGCTGTTCTGCTTGAGGCTCTGCCGCCAGCCGCTGTGCGAGAGTTTCTGGGGTTGAACGTAAATAAATAACCGTTCCATTATCTCGCATAACCTGCTGATTTTCAGAGGCTAAAATAATCCCACCCCCTGTTGAAACAATCGCTTTTTGTGGTTCGATTGAAGCAAGAATTTGGCTTTCAAGCTGACGAAAATAGTCCCAACCTTGTTGCTTGACAATGTCAGCGATGCTCATTCCTGTATGTTCAAAAATAAGTTTGTCGGTGTCAATAAACTGGTAACCCGTTTTTTCCGCGAGTTTCTTACCAATTGTTGTTTTTCCTGAGCCTCTAGGCCCAATAATGTAGAACATCGATATTCATCCCATCATCATGATTACTATGATAAATTTGCCATACACATGCTTCTAGCGGGTTAGCCTAAATGGCGAATAGCCTAAAAAATAAAGCCACACGCAGTGTGGCTCGAACCATTTCAAAACCTATCTGGTTTGGGAATGGTACTTTAGGGTTGTAAAAATAAATCAGGAAAATCAATTTATTGATTTTCGCCTGATAACACAAAGAGGGAAAAACCACGCTTTTATCCCTCTTTGTCTGCAACTTAAGCCACACGCAGTGTGGCTCGAAATTATTATGATTAAATTATGGTCGACTTAAAAAATCACCGTAACCAATCCATTTATAAGTAGTCAGAGCATCTAACCCCATAGGTCCACGGGAATGGAGTTTTTGGGTACTCACAGCCACTTCCGCACCGAGTCCAAACTGTCCACCATCGGTAAAACGGGTGCTGGCATTCACGTATACCGCAGCTGAATCCACACGCTGTACAAAGTAATCCGCTTGGCGAATAGATTCCGTTAAGATGGCGTCAGAATGCGCGGTACCATAATGGCGAATATGCTCGATAGCGGCATCAATCCCTGAAACAATTTCAACGTTCAAGTCCAAAGATAACCATTCATCAACTAAGTTTTCCGCTTGAACAGGCACTACTTTAGCCACGCCATCTTTCAAGAATGCCATTGCTTTTTCGCTGGCATGTAATGTCACTTGCTGCTGAGCCATTTTCTCACTTAAACGCGGTAAGAAACTCGCTGCAATATTTTCGTGAACCAACAGTGTTTCCAATGAATTACATGCGCTTGGGCGCTGAACTTTAGCATTAGTAATAACGCTCAGTGCCTTATCAAAATCCACAGAGTCATCTACAAAAGTATGGCAAACACCAATTCCGCCAGTGATCACTGGGATCGTGGATTGTTCACGACATAGTTTATGTAAACCCGCGCCACCACGAGGAATCAGCATATCCACATAGCGATCCAATTTTAATAATTGAGTCACTAATTCACGATCCGGATTATTGATTGCCTGTACTGCATTGGCTGGCAGCCCGCTATTTTTCAGCGCTTGCTGAATAACCTCTACCACAGCAAGATTGGTATTATGCGTCTCTTTTCCACCACGCAGAATGACCGCATTTCCCGTTTTTAAACATAAAGAAGCAACATCCACAGTGACATTAGGACGAGCTTCATAGATAACCCCAATGACCCCTAACGGAACACGGCGACGTTGTAAATTTAACCCGCTATCTAACTCGCTACCATCAAGGACTTGCCCTACCGGATCAGCCAGTTGGCACACTTTTCTGACGTCATCCGCGATGCTTTTTAAGCGCGCTTGGGTCAGCAATAAACGATCTTGTAATGCCTCACTCATACCGCTTTGTTGAGCTTGAGCCATATCCAGCTGGTTAGCCGCTAAAATACTGGCACTCTTTTGCTCTAAGAGGTCAGCAATTTGCTCAAGCGCACTATTTTTTTGTTTGGTATTGAATTGAGCCAACTGCCATGACGCTTCGCGCGCCGCTTTACCCATTTGTTCTAACATAATTAACTCACTATCATATCGTCGCGATGAACGGCTACTGAGCCATGTTCATAGCCAAGGATTTTACCAATATCTTGGGAATGATGACCGGCAATCATTCTGAGCGCATCACTATTATAGTGGCTTACGCCATGTGCCAAATCTTTACCTGCCATATTGCGAATACGGACCACTGCGCCACGGGAGAAATCGCCTTCAATTTTCTTAATGCCTTTTGGCAATAACGAACTACCTTTTTCAGTGATGGCTAATTGTGCACCATCATCAATGTAGACATCGCCCGCCGCTGGCGCCCCAAAAATCCAGCGTTTACGGTTTTCCATTGGATTTTTCTGCCCATAAAAACGAGTTCCTACAGGGATATTTTCAATCACTGAATTGATGACATCCGGTTTATTGCCCGCGGCAATGAACACGTCAATTCCAGCACGGCCAGCAACATCAGCCGCCTGTAATTTTGTTGCCATTCCACCGGTGCCTAAGCCCGTTACACTATCCCCTGCCATACGGCGTAAATCATCATTAATACCGTGAACTTCAGGGATTAATTTTGCGTTCGGATTACTGCGAGGGTCCGCGTCATACAGGCCTTCAATATCGGTTAATAACAGTAATTTATCTGCATCACCAAGGATGGCAGCAAGTGCGGATAAGTTATCGTTATCCCCTACTTTAATTTCTGCCGTCGCCACTGCATCGTTTTCGTTAATCACCGGAATAATGCCGTTATCTAACAGCGCTTGCAGTGTATCTCGCGCATTTAAAAAACGTTCGCGATCTTCAAGATCCGCACGCGTTAATAGCATTTGTCCAATGTGGATCCCATAGATGGAAAAAAGCCTTTCCCATAATTGGATTAAACGACTTTGACCAACCGCCGCCAGCAGCTGTTTAGATGCAATGGTGGCCGGCAGTTCGGGGTAATTGAGATGTTCACGCCCTGCGGCAATTGCGCCAGACGTGACAATAATAATTCGGTGACCCTTTTCATATTGCTGCGCACACTGTCGAACCAACTCAACGATATGAGCTTGATTTAAACGACGTGAGCCCCCTGTTAAGACACTTGTGCCAAGTTTGACCACGAGTGTTTGGCTATTTTTCATCATTTTTCTGCCATTAGGATTAATAAATACAAAGTGGGTATCAGTTTTATCAGGAGATGCGCGTTATGCCAACAGGCATAACGCAAAATTAAACAAAAGTTGGTTTAAAACAATTTTATGCGCTTAATTCCAGCTTTAATTCTGTCATTAAGGGGGATGGGAACAAGCTTAACTCTAGGGCAGATAATTGCTGGGTAAGGCGTTGATGGAAGGCATGCAGGTTCTTTTCGACGGCTTCCGTCGTTGCGGCATCTTTCAAGGTTTTTGCTTGCCAACTTCCCTGATTGTTGTAGATCCCTAACTTGTAAGCAAATTCGAAGCCTTCATCCATAGGGGCTAGTTCTAACCACCATCCCCAAAACTCACGTTTTTCAGGCGCGATATTCGCATTAACACAGACAACCAAGCTATCAAAAAAGTAGCAGTTTTTGATAGATTGTTGCTCACGTAAATAAGGCCCTATCGCAGCAAATTTCTTTAAAAATTTTCCATTTGTGTAATCAGTCGGTAACGCCATATTAAGGATCTCCTTCTTGGGAAGATCCCTTTTTAGCAAATGTTAAAAAATAAGCAAGCTATTCAATACAATTATAATATTTTACTTTCTAACCATTTGGTTGTATCTGACATTGATCGCTCGAAAGCCTCTAATATAGGGCTACTCGGCAACGTCAACAAATGACTATCCATAGACGAACGAGCGATTAAGTCTGAGTCAGCTTTCGGACTGTAGGGATCATTTTTAAAACATACTGACATCATCGGGACTTGGTTACGGCGACCTAACAAACCTTGATTACGCAGTGAATAGCAGCTGAGTTCATGGCGTAACGATTGACCATCAACTTGATAAACCCCTAAGCGGCTAGCAAAAACATCCAGCACCATACGGGGGATATCTTTTTGGTATTTTTCTTCATGCAATAGGCTATGAACAATAGGTCCTATCACCGCAACCGCTTTAATTTTATCTGGGCACATATACGCTAAACGCACGGCGATATTCGCGCCAAAACGGATCCCTGTGATGGCAAATCGCGTGTGGTCAATCCATGGAATGGTGTCGAGTTGGCGAACAATCTGTTCATGCAATGTGCTGGTTTCTTGCGAAAGGCTATATTTGCCGGAATAACCGATGGATGGCATATCCAGTGTTAACATCGCAATACCTCGAGGCTCTAAATACTCTCTAAAGTAGCGGCTGTAATCTGTCTGTAGGCTATCAAGCATGCCACAAACCATCACGGTTGGATAAGGACCTTGAACATTCGATGGTATGTGTAAAAAGCCACAAACTTCTTTGCCACCATCGACTTTGAATGGGATTTTTTTCAATTGGTACATTGAGAATTTAGCCGCGCTATCATAAGCTTTACAGGCTAACACAATCGCTTGATCCGCCAGCTCATCCCCTTTAATAAACGGGTATGCCGCAATGCTGTATAGGTTAGCGGCACGCAGCCACGCATCGCACGCTTCCTGGCCTTTTTCAAATTCTAAGGCTTTTTGCTGCCAGTACATGGCTTGATGGGACCATTCAAAGCACCAATTACCGCGACGATTACCAATAACGGTATCAAGCCATTCTTCACGGCTGCGTTTAGCATCCGAAATGGCAATACGGCTTAAAACTTCTTCAATTTCAATCGCATCAATACCACGCCAAATCCACATTAAACGGTTGAGAGTACGATACCAATGATTATGCGAAGAGCCACTTAATACACTGTGGTTCTCTAATTGGGACAAAGTATGGGAGGAATAAGAAACCAACGTTGATGTTTCAACTTGTCTAACGCGAGGTTTAAAAAGTTTTTCGGATAAATTTTGCTGAGTCATGTGGGTTCCCTACTTTTACCTATTAAATCTGTCACATAAACAAAAAGGGAGTGCATTTCGCACTCCCCTCTATCATATCGTGTTTAGCTCAAATCACTTAGGTAATAATGTGTTGTTTTTATCAAACAACCCTATCACGGCTAAACAGATTTAAATTATTTCGTTCGGACTACTTATCTTGTTCGCACAGAGGATCGATAAACACAACGCCCATATCCCAAGGCTGTTCAATCCAAGTGTTTTGTGGGATATCAACCACATAATCATCCACTAATGGGCGACCTGCTGGTTTTGCAAAGATAGTCACGAAGTGTGCTTTTGGATACATGTCGCGGATAGCTTTCGCTGTGCCACCAGTATCCACTAAATCGTCAATCACGATAAAGCCTTCACCATCGCCTTCAGCGCGTTTGATTACATTCAATTCGCGTTGGTTATCATGGTCATAGCTAGAGATACAAACGGTGTCAACATGACGAATACCCAGCTCACGCGCTAACAGTGCGCCAGGGACTAAACCACCACGGCTAACTGCGATGATACCAGTCCATTGTTTTGCTGGTAATAAACGTTGTGCGAGTTTACGGGCATGTATTTGCAACATATCCCACGTTACGACATATTTTTCGCTCATAAAATTCGGGTCCCGAAGGTGAGTAAAACAGAAATGTGTCTTGCGGAAAAAAGGTTGCGCGAGATTATAGTGATTTGACGCAGGAAAAACCAGCGAAACCATCCCACTAAATGAATTATTCTTATTAACGCTCTCCATTATTCGATAGAAAGTGTTATGCTGAATCAATACTTAAAACCGCTTAAAACCTGAGTTGTTACACTTAAGTGCAATCTTAAATTAAGCGACCAACGCCGTCAGTCGATTGTTTTGGGTGTAAGCCAATCCCCAGCTTGAAATATGACGGAAAGATTACGATCAAAGTGTCAAGGAGAAGAACGTGTCACAATTATCAACGCTAAAACCACAGCCACTGTGGGATATTTTCGCTAAAATCTGCTCCATTCCTCACCCATCAAAACACGAAGAAGCTTTGGCTGCCCACATCATGGAGTGGTCTAAAGGGAAAGGTTTTCACGTTGAGCGCGACCAAGTTGGCAATATCTTAATCCGTAAACCGGCGACAAAAGGCTACGAAAACCGCAAACCAGTTGTACTGCAAGCTCACTTAGACATGGTGCCGCAAAAAAATAACGACACAGAGCACGATTTCACTAAAGATCCTATCCGCCCTTATATTAATGGCGAGTGGGTCACTGCTGAAGGCACAACACTAGGCGCAGATAACGGCATCGGTATGGCATCCGCATTAGCGGTATTAGCGGATGACAGCGTTGAACACGGCCCACTGGAAGTGTTACTGACCATGACCGAAGAAACCGGCATGGACGGTGCTTTCGGTTTACAACCAAACTGGTTACAAGCTGATATTCTGATCAACACCGATTCCGAAGAAGAAGGCGAAATTTACATGGGTTGCGCAGGTGGCGTTGATTTCACTGCCACATTTGATTTAACCCGTGAAGCATTACCACAAGGTTATAAAACCTTCACCATGACCTTAAAAGGCCTTAAAGGCGGTCACTCTGGTGGCGACATTCACTTAGGTTTAGGTAATGCCAACAAACTGTTAGCACGTTTCTTAGCGGGTCACGCTGAAGACTTAAGCTTAAAACTGCTGGAATTCACTGGCGGTACACTGCGTAATGCAATCCCACGCGAAGGCCACGCAACTTTCGCGGTACCAGCTGATAAAGTGGCTGAATTAACCGCGCTGAGAACTCGCTACGAAGGCATTCTGAAAAATGAATTAGCCGCAGTAGAACCTAACTTAGCTTTACTGTTAGATGAAACAACAAGTGACTTAAAAGCCCTGACGAATGATTGCCAACAGCGTTTAGTGTTCTTTCTGAACTCTGCGCCAAGCGGCGTTATCCGTATGAGTGATGTGGTGAAAGGGGTTGTTGAAACTTCTCTGAACGAAGGCGTTGTGAAGATGACTGAAGACAAAGCGGAAGTTATCTTCTTAATCCGTTCACTGATCGACTCAGGTAAAAATTACGTCGTTAATATGCTGACATCGCTAACAAAATTGGCGAAAGCTCAACACCGTGCTGAAGGTGGATACCCAGGTTGGCAACCAGATGCAGACTCACCAGTCATGCATATTGTTAGCGACACTTACCAAAAACTGTTTGGTAAAATTCCAAATATCATGGTTATCCATGCCGGTCTCGAGTGTGGTCTGTTTAAAAAGCCTTATCCATTAATGGATATGGTCTCCATTGGACCAACCATCCGTGGAGCACACTCACCAGATGAGCGCGTTCACATTGAGAGCGTGGGTCAATACTGGACACTGTTAACTGCTATCTTAAAAGCTATCCCAGAGAAAAACTAAGTAGGCTTTAAGCTATCAATATCAGGGTCATAAGCGACAGTTTATGACCCTATTTTTCTCATTCTTTAAACATAATAAAAACTATAAAAGTAATGAAAGCTGCCTTTCAATTTGTGGATTCTGCAATGTCACATGCAGACCAACTAACCTAACCCCCCGCCCTGCTCGTCGATTTTCCCAAGCCTGCTGTGCCAACCGAATAAGATCCTGCTTATCTATAATGGGATAAACATGCTCTTGCGTCGTTTGCTGAAAATCCTCAAATTTTAATTTCACTCCTTGGCGAGCAATGCGCAGATCTGGCTTCACTTTCTCTAAGCGAAAATGTAGCTCATCGTATAAAGTATCGAGTAAAGGCAAACACTCTTCCCACTGATGAATATCTTTGGCGAGAGTGCGTTCTACCCCAACGGATTTACGTAAGCGTTCGGTATTTACTGCTCGTTCATCAATGCCATGACAGCGTTCCCACAGAGCTTGTCCAAATTTACCCATGCTTTTTACCAACGCCAGCATGTCATAGCGCTGAACATCCGCGCAGGTCAATAACCCCATATCCGCAAGTTTTTGCGCTGTCACTTTTCCAACGCCAGGGATCTTTTTTAATGGCAGCGTGGCAATAAACGCCGGTAATTCCTGTGGAGTGATCACAAATTGCCCATTGGGTTTATTCATATCAGAGGCAATTTTGGCGAGGAATTTAATCGGAGCAATTCCCGCAGAAGCTGTGAGTTGAAGTTCATCAAAAATTTGCTGGCGGATAGCCTCGGCGATAAGCGTGGCAGAACCGTGAAGCTGCTGGCAATCAGTCACATCCAAATAGGCCTCATCTAAAGATAATGGCTCAATCAGATCGGTATAGCGGGCAAATATTTGGCGAATATGATGGGAAACGTCTTTATAAACTGCCATACGACCGGGTACGACTTTCAGGTGAGGGCATAATTTCAACGCCAATGCCGTCGACATTGCACTGTGAACACCGTAGCGTCTCGCTTCATAATTTGCAGTGCTCAATACGCCACGTCGGTCTGCACTTCCCCCGACAGCCAGTGGAATATTGCGTAATTTTGGGTCATCACGCATCTCTATCGCTGCAAAAAAGCAATCCATATCAATATGAATAATTTTACGCATGATAGCCGCCCCAACCAATAAGTACTGAATAAATATACAGTAGTTTTATTAGCTATGCAACCTTATTCATCTGATTGAAATGTATTCCTGAAATACTGTAAATAACCGAAAAAGTAAAAAGTTACTCCTAATTTATAGGCTCATTGCTTACAAAACGGATAAAACATATTACAACAGCCACTCGGTCAATCTTATGTTAGTTCATTGAATTTTCTATTATTATGGATTATACAAATGCAAATTATATCAACGTCAGTGTTCAAAAAATCCGCCGTAATGGGTTTACTCCTTTTGGCTAGCCAATCCGCTTTTGCATTAATGCCGCAGATTGTGGCACACCGCGCAGGTACCGCAGATGCCCCTGAAAATACCCTTTATGCAATCGAGCAAGCCAAAAGCAATAAAGCTGATGCAATTTGGTTAACTGTTCAGCTCAGTAAAGATAATCAATTAGTTCTGTATCGCCCAAGTGATTTAGACGCGTTAACGGATAAAAGCGGTGTTATTTCTGATTATTCCGCCAAACAATTAAGCCAGATAAATGCGGCGTATAAATTTAATCAGAAAAATAACCAGCAACTGCCCGCTGCGCAAACCACTATCGTCACACTAGAAGATGTTTTAAAAAAATACCCCGATACGATTTTTTATATCGACTTAAAATCCCCTGATGCAGACCCTAATGTTCAAGCTCAAGCTATTTTAGCATTGTTGAATAAAATCAACGCATTTAACCAAGTCCGTTTTTATTCCACCAATGATACATTTTTAAAAGCCCTTAAACCCCTTTCTACTAAGTTGCAGTTATTTGAAAGCCGAGATGAAACTCGCACCATGCTGGCAAACAGCGTGATGAGCCATCAATGCACACTTGATAATGATAAATCTGCGACTCGCTGGTATGGTTTTGAGCTGCATCGTAAAGTTGAAGTCGTTGAGAAATATACCCTTGGGGAAGCTCGCTCCCCAGCAACGCTCTCATGGGATAAAGAAGCTATTGACTGCTTTAGAAAAAATGGCAGCGCTTACATTATTGTTTTTGGTGTAAATAGCGATAGCGATTATCAATTGGCTAAAGAAATTGGTGCTGATGCCGTTATGGTTGACTCACCAAAAGCTTTCAAAAAATAAATTCTGACTATTAAGCTACTTTATTTTGAGAATGATTTATTCGATTTAAGTAGCTTATTTTTATTACTCATCTTTTCTACCCATACATTTCCCTATCTTATCTTTCCTTCTTTTTTAATAGTAAATAACATTCAATATTAATTACTTAGTAAAGTATCGATGCCAAAATAAGTAAATACATTTAAACTCTTATTCATAAGGAATTTAACATGGCGATATCAAAAGGCTTGCTTTCTATCGAGAATCTATGGAATGAAGACTTAAAAAAGGTGGAAATTTCTTTCAAAAATAATGCGAATGAGTATGGAAATGTTTTTATTTTTTATAATCTTATGAATGGAAAAAAATTAAGTGATATCACAGAGTTCACTTTTTCTTCAACCGAACAGAGCTATTGGATGGGAGTAATCACAACAAAATCAGGAGAAAAATGGAGTAGCATCGCTGACTTAGCATGCAAGCTCAATGAGAAAGATAATGGCAAAGTCACTCTCAGTTTCAAGGGAAATACGCGACACATGTTTGTTCACTACCCTGTTTCCACATCATGCTCGACTTCATTACATAAAATTTAGTTTGCAATGAAATATATCACTATTTTTATCAAAATAACCTTAAAATAAAAAACCCTAGCAGCTCATTAAAGCAACTAGGGTTAATATTCACAACAGAGTAAAAATTACAAAATGCGGTTTTTCTCTAGCATTTTTTTGCGCGCTTCTTCCCGTGCCATACGCTTTTTACGCGCATCGCAAGGCTCAGGGCAGTCACAAACTTTCTCAACCCCAATGCTACTTAAACCGCCGCAACTGCCTTGGATACTTTTCCGCTTAATAATATATCCAAGGGACATACCTAAAAACGCCAACAAAAATAAGGCAAAGGCTGCAAGAAAAACATTCAACATTCTGCTTTCCTCCTTTTACTGTTTTTTCTGTAAAAATGGCTCGAATGCTTTAGTGTAACGCTCTTCGAAGCCTTTATCTGTCTTCACAATCATAAAAACAGGAATATTCATCTTTTCAGCAAGTGCAAGACCCGCATCTGGTCCCATCACATTAAAACCTGTAGATAATCCATCCGCACTCATGCAATCGTCGGCTAATACGGTAATTGAGACTAAATTGTGGGAAATTGGCTTACCTGTTTTTGGGTCAATTGTGTGTGAGAAATGCACACCATTTTGTTCAAAATAGTTACGATAATCCCCTGAAGTGGCGATAGATAAATCTCCCGGCTCGATAATCTCCTGTGCCGTTTGACTCACACCATCCGTTGCAGGTTTTTCAATCGCAATACGCCATGGTGTATCTTTGCCATTTTTACCTTTTGTACGGACTTCGCCACCAATATCAACCATATAATCCTTGATACCGATGGACTCTAAATATTCCGCTACCACATCAACACCATAACCTTTAGCAATGGAAGATAAATCAACATACAGCTCAGGAATGGTTTTAATTAAGTTGTTGTCTTGTACAGAGAGTTTATCGATACCCACCCATGCACGACGTTTTTCAAGCTCCTCATCTGTAGGTGCTTTTGTGACTCGCCCCTCTGGACCGAATCCCCATAAATTAACCAGTGGACCAACAGTGACATCCAGACCGCCATCCGTTAATTTATTAATCTCAATGGCTTTACTGACCACTTTTGCCGTCGCGGCAGAAACAGGGAATGGCACATTAACTTCATTGGATTGATTGAAACGACTTAATTCGGAACCAGGGCGATAAGTCGACATTTGGTCGTTCACTTCTTCCAAACGCTTGTCGATTTCGGCTTGGATAGCTTCCGATGAAGGCTCTGAAGAGTCTGTCACGAACTTAACAGAATAATAGGTTCCCATGGTTTGTCCCTGAAGATTCTTTTGTTCAGGTCCACCACATGCGGCAAGAAGAAGAGTGGCTGCGAATAGCAGCACAGGAGCAAATACTTTTCTGTTTAGCATAAATTTTCTCAGCGTTAATTGTAAGCGCCCACTAGAGAAAGAGTAGGTGCTGAGACGTCTAACAAACTCAACATTCACAAATCTAGAGAATACTCACGTTTAAAAATTGAATTGCCTATTTGGCGATTCACAGTTTACAACCAAAAAGAGGAAAAAAACCCATTTTTTCCTCTTTTTAATCAACAAGCGCCCAGTTTCCTGAGCGCTTAATAGATAATTCACAGTAACTAATCAGCCACCAAAATCATCCAGTAAGATGTTTTCGTCCTCAACACCAAGGTCTTTTAACATCTTAATGACTGCGGCGTTCATGACAGGAGGTCCACACATGTAGAACTCACAATCTTCTGGCGCAGGGTGATTTTTGAGGTAGTTTTCATATAGGACATTATGAATAAATCCTGTGTAACCGTCCCAATTATCTTCTGGCAAAGCGTCAGAAAGTGCAACATTCCATGTAAAGTTGTCATGCTCTGCGGCTAATTGGTCGAAATCTTCGGTATAGAACATTTCACGTTTAGAACGCGCACCATACCAGAAACTGATTTTACGCTTAGAATCTAAACGACGTAATTGGTCGAAAATGTGGGAACGCATCGGCGCCATACCCGCACCACCACCGATAAAGATCATTTCCGCATCAGTTTCTTTCGCGAAGAACTCACCAAACGGACCAGAGATAGTGACTTTATCACCCGGTTTCAGTGACCAAATATATGATGACATAATTCCCGGCGGTACATCTGGATTACGCGGAGGTGGCGTTGCAATACGCACGTTCAGCATAATAATACCGCGCTCTTCTGGGTAGTTTGCCATTGAGTAAGCACGTACTGTTTCTTCTTTGACATCAGAAACATAGCGGAACAGATTGAATTTGTCCCAATCTTCACGGTATTCCTCAGGCACATCAAAGTCTGAGTACTTCACCACATGAGGCGGGCATTCAATTTGAATAAAACCACCCGCACGGAATGGAACCACTTCGCCCTCAGGAATTTTTAACTTCAGCTCTTTAATGAACGTTGCTTTGTTATCATTGGAGATAACTTCGCATTCCCATTTTTTCACGCCAAAAATTTCTTCAGGTAATTCAATTTTCAGATCTTGTTTTACGTTAACCTGACATGCCAGACGGCAACCTTCTTTCGCTTCACGTTTATTGATGTGTGAAAGCTCAGTTGGCAGGATGTCACCACCACCCTCTTTGATTTTCACACGGCACTGACCACATGAACCACCGCCACCACAGGCAGAAGAAACAAAGATACCCTGGTTTGCTAACATACCTAACAGCTTATCGCCTGCTGGAGCATCAAAGCTCTTCTCAGGATCGCCGTTGACTTCAACTTTAATGTTCCCTGTATTGACCAACTTGGACTTTGCAAACAGGATCAGGCCTGTCAGCGCCAAGACAATCAGGGTAAACATAACTACGCCTAGAATAATAATATCCATGAATTCTTCTCGCCTTTATAGCTGCACACCGGAGAAGGACATAAAGCCCAATGCCATCAAACCGGTCGTGACAAAGGTGATGCCTAACCCTTTTAGACCCGCTGGAATGTCTGAATACTTCATCTTTTCACGAATCGCGGCCATTAAGACAATCGCTAACATCCAACCAATACCGGAACCAAAGCCATAAACAATGGATTCAGTAAAGTTGTAGTCACGCTGAGCCATGAAAGATACACCACCAAAGATTGCACAGTTTACGGTGATCAACGGTAAGAAGATCCCCAATGCGTTGTACAGTGATGGGAAGTAACGATCTAAAATCATTTCCAGAATTTGAACCAGTGCCGCGATAACACCGATAAAGGTAATGAAGTTGAGGAATGAGAGATCCACGCCTTCAACTAGCGCGCCGTCACGTAACACTAAGTTGTACACTAAGTTGTTCGCAGGGACGGAAATCCCAAGCACTACGGTTACCGCAATACCCAGTCCAAAAGCAGTTTTTACGTTCTTCGATACCGCAAGGAATGTACACATCCCTAAGAAGAAAGCTAACGCCATGTTTTCGATGAAAATGGCTTTTACAAACAAGCTAATATAATGTTCCATGCTCTTAATCCTTCTCTACCTGAGCTGGTTTCAGAGTACGTAGACCCCAAATCAGCATACCGATGATAAAGAATGCACTTGGTGCTAACAGGAATAAGCCGTTTGGCATGTACCAACCACCATTTTGCAATGATTCAAATACCGTAATACCAAACAGTTTACCGGAACCAAATAGCTCACGCAGGAAGCCAACCAGTACCAGAATCACACCGTAACCAAGACCGTTACCGATACCATCCATAAAACTTTCGATTGGTGGTGCTTTCATCGCATACGCTTCAGCACGTCCCATCACGATACAGTTGGTGATAATTAAACCAACGAATACGGAAAGTTGTTTCGAAATTTCATAGGCATAGGCACGTAAGATTTGGTCAACCACAATTACCAATGATGCAATAATTGCCATTTGAACAATAATACGAACACTGCTTGGAATGTAATTTCTAATTAATGAGATAAAAAAGTTAGAGAACGCGGTAACTAACGTTACGGCGATAGTCATAACCAATGCAGTTTCAAGTTTAGTGGTCACCGCTAATGCGGAGCACACACCCAAAACCTGCAATGCAATCGGGTTATTATCTAACAATGGTCCAAGTAGGACGCGTTTTACTTCTTTAGAATCAGCCATTATTCAGCGCTCCTTCACGAACTTTTTTCAGGAACGGACCAAAACCGTTATCGCCTAACCAGAAATCAAACATATGTTGAATACCGTTTGAAGTCAGGGTTGCACCTGAAAGACCATCGATACCAAATGGGTTATCGGTGGCACCACCACGTACGATTTTGATTGCAGGAATCCCCTGCTCATTGAACAGTTTTTTACCCGGCCATTGCGCTTTCCATTGTGGGTTGTCAACTTCACCACCCAGACCCGGAGTTTCACCGTGCGCATAGTAGGTAATACCGCGAGAAGTTACACCATCGATATCCACCGCGATGAAGGCATACATCACTGACCATAAGCCTGAACCATAAACTGGCAGAATTACTTGGGTCACTTTCCCTTGTTCATCTTTAACCAGATAAATTTCAGCGCTATTGGCACGACGGCGAATTTTCGCAATGTCTTCTTCTGGAGATAACGCGATGCTGGTCTCTTCGCTACGCAGTTCGCTGTTTAAGTCAAAACGACTGACGCTGTTGGATAACTCATTGGTTTTGAAATTCAGCAGTTTAGGCTCGATACGTTCGCCATACACTTTTTGAATTTCTTCCGCGCTCATTTTTGGTTGCAGCAAACCTGCAACACTTAAAATATTACGTTGAGTATCTAACATCATTTGTTCTTGCTGCTGTGGTTTAAGACCCACCGCAGCACCTGCAACAACGACGGAACAGACTAAGCAGAGAATGAAAACAACGATAAACGTTCTGCCGACGCCATCTTTATTTACTGGTTTATCATTAGCCACGGGCTTTTCTCCGTTTAATATTTGCTTGAACGACCATATAGTCAAACAGAGGAGCAAACAGGTTGGCGAACAGGATTGCGAGCATCATCCCTTCCGGATATGCAGGGTTCACAACCCGAACAAGTACGCACATTACGCCGATCAAGATCCCGTAAGCCCATTTACCTTTATCGGTAAAGGAAGCGGAAACAGGGTCTGTCGCCATAAAGATCATACCGAAGGCAAAGCCGCCTAAGACCATGTGCCACCACCATGGCATAGCAAACAGTGGGTTGGTGTCTGAACCGATAAAGTTGAACAGGTAAGACATGGCAATCATGCCCAGCATCACACCCGCCACGATGCGCCAAGAGGCGATACGGAAGAAGATAATAAATGCGCCACCGATGAAGATCATCAGGGTAGAAACTTCACCAATTGAACCCGGCATGTTACCTAAGAAAGCTTGCATCCAAGTGATTGGCTCGCCAGTTACTGTGTTTACCAGTGAACTCACACCACCCGTCGCCCATTGTGATAGAGGCGTTGCACCCGAGAATCCATCAGCCGCAGTCCAAACTAAGTCACCTGAAATTTGTGCAGGGTAAGCAAAGAAAAGGAAAGCACGACCCGCTAATGCAGGGTTAAGGAAGTTACGACCTGTACCACCGAAAATCTCTTTTGCAACAACCACACCAAAGGTGATACCGAGCGCCGCTTGCCATAATGGAATGGTAGGCGGAACAATCAGCGCAAATAAGATAGAGGAGATAAAGAAGCCTTCGTTGATTTCATGACCACGGATCATGGCAAACAACACTTCCCAGAAACCACCGACCAAGAATACCACTAAGTAAATTGGCAGGAAGTAAATCGCACCTAGCAGCATTTTGCTGCCCCAGCCGGCATCCGGCGCTAAAGAAGCACCTAATAATTGCGCTAGAGAATAGTGCCAATCACTCGCTAAAACTTGTTGCAGTTCAGCGCCACTGTATAAGTGATGCAGCGCGGGAATAGCTTGGTTACCGACATTATACATACCCCAGAACATCGCTGGGAAAACAGCAAGCCAGACTAAAATCATCATGCGCTTGAGGTCGATAGTATCACGTACGTGTGAGCGACCTTTTGTCACCGTGCCCGGTGTATAGAAAACTGTCGCAACAGCTTCATACAATGGATAGAATTTTGCTAATTTTCCACCGGGTTCAAATTGGTGCTCATATTTTTCAAATAAATTTTTCAGACCCATGGAATTACCCTTCTAGCTCAATCTTGGTCAGGACATCACGCAGTACTGGACCATATTCATACTTAGCTGGACACACATAGGTGCACAGTCCCAAGTCTTCTTCATCGAGTTCCAGACAACCCAGTTCCTGAGAAGTATCGGTGTCCCCTGCAAGCAGATCACGCAGTAAGTGGGTGATCATAATATCGAGAGGCATTACACGCTCATAGTTACCAATTGGTACCATTGAACGCTCACCGCCATTCATCGTCGTGGTAAAATTGAAGCGTTTATTCTTCAAGAAATGCCCGATGGTGGTACGCGTGATAGTGAACTTGTTCACGCCTGGCATAATCCATCCAAACAGCTCTTTTTCACGACCTTCCGCTAATACAGAAACTTGGTTATGGAAACGACCAAGATAATGATGAGCATCATCACAAGTCACGCCCCACAGTACAGAACCAGAAATAATGCGGTTCTCACCTGCTTTGAGCTGACCTTTGGTTAATTCATAGATATCTGCGCCAAGGCGAGTACGTAGCAAGCGAGGTTTCTCAACTTGCGGACCTGCGACAGAGACAACGCGATCAGTATAAAGATGACCAGTGGTAAATAATTTACCGATAGCAATCACATCTTGGTAATTGAGGCTCCACACTTTTTTGCTAATGCTAACAGGCTCAAGGAAATGAATATGAGTCCCTGCTAAACCCGCTGGATGTGGTCCTGCAAATTGTGTGTATGTGATTTGTGCATTAGCAGCTTGTTTTGGAAGCTCGCCCGCACCATGGCAAACATGCACCTTGCCTTCAGTCAGTCGGCTCAAAACGATGAGGCCGTCAGTAAAGGCTTGTGCATTTTCACCAATAATAATCGAAGGATCAGCAGCAAGAGGATTGGTGTCAATTGCAGTCACAAAAATCGCTGCGGGGGATGAACCAGGCTCTGGCGAACGACTAAATGGTCGCGTTCTTAAAGCAGTCCATAAACCGGATCTTAAAAGATTTTGTTCAACCTGCTCTTTCGTCAGTGATGGGAGTTGGTCAGTAGAATAAGACTCAAAAGTCTCTTGTTCGTCACCATCGATTTCGATAACAACGGACTGAAGTACACGACGCTCACCACGATGAATAGCAATAATTTTACCGCAGGCTGGGCTCGTAAATACCACGCCAGGATTCTTTTTATCTTCAAAAAGAACCTGCCCTTTTTTTACACGCTCACCTTCTTTAACCAGCATCGAAGGACGCATTCCGACATATTCTTCACCTAGCACAGCTACGTGTTGAATTTTCGGGCCGTCTTCTATCACTTGGGCTGGCTCACCTGCTATTGGAAGGTTAAGGCCTTTTTTAATTTTAATCATAAGATCTGCACAAGTTTATCAGTTAAACCCTAAGCTAACGATTCAGCAATGAATGATAGCGACTCAATAATAAAAATAACTCAAGTTGCTTTCGCCACTCGAGTAAGTAAATCTAACAATATTGCTACACTTTCTCTTCTTCTGCCGAGGTCAATTTTATCAGTTCCCTCGTCCTCTGTCCGGTTATAGAAGTGACCTAGTTCAAGCAAATTGCAATAAAATTTAAAATTTTGTTGTAACAACTCGGAAATGCCTACATGTTGGCTCACATTTATCGAGCATCGATTAATTTGTAGTCAATAATGATTCATTAGAAAATTATTAACTTGATATATTAAATTTTGTTCCATTCGTCTAAAATATGCTGAATTTGGTCCATTTTTAATCAGCTTATTTTTCAACATTTGGCTTAATTATGCATATAAGTAAAACCATCGGTGTTTATTTACTCTTCACATTTGCAGCGTCTGCATTTGCTCAAGAAGAAAACACATTATTCTCCCTTAATAGTAAGCCAACTGCTCAGCCTGATTCACCGATATTTATTCAAATATTTAAGCAAGAGGGTGTGCTTGAGCTCTACCAAAAAACAGCCGTAGGAAAGTATAAATTAGTCAAAACCTACCCTATCTGTAAGTTTTCTGGTGGACTAGGTCCTAAAAAGATAGAAGGCGACTTGAAAAGCCCTGAGGGGTTTTATCAGATCACGCGCTCGCAACTCAATCCAAATAGTCGATATTACCGATCTATCAATCTTGGATTTCCTAATGAGTTCGATAAGACGCAGGGGTATTCTGGTAACTATCTGATGATTCACGGTAGCTGTGTGTCTGTCGGATGTTATGCAATGACAGATAAATCCATGGGGGAAATTTATCAAACCGTGGAACAAGCACTTCAAAATGGTCAACCTGCCGTTGATGTGAGCATTTATCCATTTCGCATGACTAAAATGAATATGCTGCGTTATCGCAATTCAACGCATTATGCTTTCTGGAAACAGCTTCAACCTGCTTATGATTATTTTGAGCGAACCGGCAAACCTGCTGAAATATCAGTAACATTAGGTAAATATCATGTTAACAGCATGCCAGAAACGCCCACTAAGTTATTGGGATCTAAATCACAGTATGCGTTGGCCACGGTCGAATAGCACAAATTCACCGGGTTCAATTTTTTGCCACGTCTCGTTACCTGTTAAGGGAGCCGTGGCAATAACTGAAACAATATCACTTGGCGTTGTGCACTGTTGGAAGTCAATCTCGATGTCCTGATCCAACAGTTTCGCTTTACCAAACGGTGCTCTACGCGTGATCCAATGCAGCTTTGTTGAGCTAAACGCCATCAAATATTGCCCATCGGATAACAACATATTAAATACCCCTTTTTCACGCAGTTGCTGCGCAAGAGTGCCAATAAAACGGAAAACAGCTTTCCAGTTTGTTGGTTTTCTTGGATATTTTTGATTCAGTTGATGTAAAATCCAGCAAAATGCCCATTCGCTATCAGTTTCACCGATTGGTCGATAGTGTCCCGTCTTTAATGAACGAAACCCTTTCAATTGCCCATTATGCGCATAAGTCCAGTTTCGTCCCCATAATTCCCGCGTAAACGGATGGGTATTCACCAGTGAAACATCCCCTCGGTTCGCCTGACGAATGTGCGCCACAATGCTTTCTGATTTGATGGGGTATTCCTGCACAAAACGCGCCACAGGGGAGACAAAACTCGGTTGAGGATCTTTAAATGTGCGACAACCTAATCCTTCGTAAAACGTGATCCCCCATCCATCTTTATGTGGGCCAGTCTGCCCACCACGGGAAATCAGTCCACTTAGGCTAAACGTAATATCGGTTGGTACATTGGCACTCATGCCAAGCAACTCACACATTTAAAGTCTCCTGCTACTAAAAATGGTTACTTAACCATCTCTTTTTCAATTAATTGGATCAAAATATGGATCACTTTGATGTGGATCTCTTGGATACGATCTGCGTAACCAAAATGCGGAACGCGAATTTCAATATCAGCGCTTCCAGCCATTTTTCCGCCATCTTTCCCTGTCAGGGTGATGACTTTCATGCCTTTCGCACGTGCCGCTTCAATCGCTTTAATAATATTGCCAGAGTTACCTGAAGTCGAAATACCGAGCAGCACATCACCTTTTTGCCCTACCGCTTCCACAAAGCGAGAGAAAACAAACTCATAACCAAAGTCATTGCTCACACAAGAGATGTGGCTAACATCAGAAATCGCAATCGCAGGGTAGCCAGGGCGGTTTTCACGGTAGCGTCCAGTTAGCTCTTCCGCAAAGTGCATTGCATCACAGTGAGAACCACCATTACCGCAAGAGAGCACTTTACCACCCGCTTTGAAAGAGTCCGCCAGCAATACTGCGGCTTTCTCAATCGCTTGCAGATTTGCATCATCACTTAGAAATTTTGATAACGTATCTGCCGCTTCAGTCAGCTCACCACGGATCAAGTCTTGGTACATGAGTTTCCCCTTAATTTTCACGAATACTTGATGGAGATAATTACGTCTTTATAGGTAATTTATCTTTGATTTCTCGATTGTTGCACAGGGTACATTTTGTTTCTACTTTTGATTGTACCGTATGGGGTATGGTTGGCGAAATCTCCAACAGTGCGCTTCCACTCTATGGCCAATCAAATGCTGTCTATTTTTCATCCACCTCACCTATACAGAGGGAACTGATGATTTTGTGAGCCAAGTTGTAATTAAGATGTAAATATCTTGCTAATTGTTTATTACCGGATATAGATTAATAAAACAAACAGGTCAGACCTCTTACAAGTAGACAGGAGTTTCACTATGATCCTTCTCAGTATTGTTTTATTTATTGCGTTAATCGGCGTGCTGAGCTACCACAAAAGCTCACTTATGCTGAGCACAATTGTGTTATTGGCTTACACCGCAGCAATGGGAGCCGCCAATGTCTGGAGCTACTGGATGCTGTTACCCGTCGCTCTGGTTTTACTGCCATTTGTCATCACGCCAATTCGCCAATCACTGTTTTCATCAAAAGCGATGACAATGTTCCAGAAAGTAATGCCACCGATGTCTAGCACGGAAAAAGAAGCGATTGATGCTGGAACCACTTGGTGGGAAGGTGACCTGTTCCGTGGGGCGCCAAATTGGAACAAGCTTCATAATTACCCAAAACCACAACTCACCGCTGAAGAACAAGCTTTTATGGATGGTCCAGTGGAAACGGTTTGTGGCATGGTGAATGACTTTGAAGTCAGTCATGAACTTGCCGATTTACCGCCAGAAGTCTGGCAATACCTACGCGATCACCGTTTCTTCGCCATGATCATCAAAAAAGAGTATGGTGGATTAGAATTTTCAGCCTACGCCCAATCTCAAGTCCTGCAAAAATTAGCGGGTGTTTCCGGTATCCTTGCTATCACTGTGGGTGTTCCAAACTCATTAGGTCCGGGTGAATTACTGCAACATTATGGTACCGATGAGCAAAAAAATCGTTATTTACCAGGCTTAGCTACTGGTGAAGAGATCCCATGCTTTGCATTAACTAGCCCTGAGGCGGGTTCTGATGCAGGTGCCATTCCTGATGCTGGTGTTGTCTGTATGGGCGAATGGCAAGGCGAACAAGTTTTAGGTATGCGCTTAACTTGGAACAAACGCTATATCACCCTTGCGCCAATCGCGACTGTATTAGGCTTAGCCTTTAAATTAACTGACCCAGATAAGTTACTGGGTGGCGAGAAAAACCTCGGTATTACCTGCGCTCTGATCCCAACGAACACCCCAGGTGTTGAAATTGGTCATCGTCACTTCCCATTAAATATACCATTTATGAATGGTCCAACTCGCGGGAAAGATATTTTCGTACCTATCGATTACATTATCGGTGGTCCGCAAATGGCGGGACAAGGTTGGAGAATGCTGGTGGAATGTCTGTCTGTTGGACGTGGGATCACATTGCCATCCAACTCAACAGGTAGCTTGAAGAGTGTCGCAATGGCAACAGGGGCTTATGCTTATATCCGTCGTCAGTTCAAACTTCCTATCGGAAAAATGGAAGGTATTGAAGAGCCTCTAGCCCGTATTGCAGGTAATGCCTATTTAATGGATGCCGCAGCAACTCTAATTACCTCCGGTATTATGCTGGGCGAAAAACCAGCAGTGCTCTCCGCCATTGTGAAATACCACTGTACTCACCGTGGTCAACGTTCAATTATCGATGCGATGGATATCACGGGTGGTAAAGGCATCTGCTTAGGAAGTTCCAACTTCGTTGCCCGCTCCTACCAAGGCGCACCTATCGCCATTACTGTTGAAGGCGCCAATATTTTAACCCGTAGTATGATTATCTTTGGACAAGGCGCTATCCGTTGTCACCCTTATGTTCTCGAAGAAATGTCCTCAGCTCAAGATAATAACCTGAATAAGTTTGATAAAGCGGTATTCGGTCATATTGGTCATGTGATCAGCAATAAGTGCCGTAGTTTCTGGTTAGGTTTAACCAATGGACGCGGCAGCAGCGCTCCAACTAAAGACGAAACTCGCCGTTATTACCAAATGCTTAACCGCCAAAGTGCTAACTTAGCCCTGCTCTCCGATGTGTCTATGGGGGTTCTAGGTGGTAGCTTAAAACGCCGTGAGCGTATCTCCGCTCGTCTTGGGGATATTCTGAGTCATCTGTATCTTGCTTCTGCAACCTTGAAACGTTATGAAGATGAAGGTCGCCAAAAAGCGGATTTACCTCTGGTGAAATGGGCAGTTGAAGATTGTCTGTATCAATCAGAAAAAGCGATGGATGATTTACTGAAAAACTTCCCAAATCGCTTTATTGCTGGCGCATTACGTATTGTTCTGTTCCCGACAGGCCGTGCAATGTCGATGCCATCTGACCGACTGGATCACAAGCTGGCGCAGCTAATGATGGAGCCATCGGAAACACGCGACAGAATTGGACGTGGTCAATTCCTAACCCCTGTAGAGAACAACCCGCACGGCTTAGTGAACCAAGCACTGTATGACATCATTGCTGCAGAGCCAATCTTTGAACGTATCTGCCGCTTAAAAGAACGCAAATTCAGTTTCACGCGTTTAGATAAGTTAGCCGACCAAATGTTGCCAGAAAACATTATCACCCAAGAAGAAGCAGATATTTTACGTAAAGCAGAAGCCAGCCGATTACGTACTATTAATGTCGATGAGTTTGATTTCGATGATTTAGGTGTGGTTCCATCAAAAAAGCCACACGCTGAGTCAGAGGATGAATCTCAGTCGAAAAAGAAAAAAGCGGCATAATTAATTTAACGCGCTTAAAATTGTCACTGTACTAAAAACAACAAGGGAGCCAATAGCTCCCTTGATTTATATTCATCTATTAATATGAATTAATTTACAGCTCTAAAGCTAATAATTCTTGAATAGTTTGACGGCGACGAATCAGCGTCGGTTTTCCGTCAATGAACATAACTTCTGGCAATAATGGGCGGCTATTATAGTTCGATGACATTGATGCGCCGTAAGCCCCTGTGTCATGGAAAACCAAATAATCGCCAACGTTGACTGCTGGCAGTAAACGCGTTTCCACCATCCCGCCTTCTAGCTGGGTAAACACATCCCCAGATTCACACAATGGCCCCGCCACGATCGTCTCTTTTAATGGCTGATTGCCTAATGAACAAAAAACAGCGCTACTACCGTCTGCTGGCAATACCGAAATATGGTGATAACTACCATACATCGCAGGGCGCATTAAATCGTTAAAACCGCTATCCACCAGCACATAATGGCGGCTGCCCATATCCTTAACCGCGCGCACTTGTGCCAATAAAACACCCGACTCCGCCACTAAATAGCGCCCTGGTTCAATTTCTAATTCAATAGAGTGACCTAAGTGCTGCGCGATACGCTGGCGAGCGTTATCCCACAGGCTGTAATAGTGCTGAACATCAATAATTTCATCCTGTTCGCGATAAGGCGTTGATAGACCACCACCCGCCGAGATAGCCTCAATATCCACGCCCGCAGACATCACTAGCTCCACCATAGAATCACACACATTAGCAAGATGCTGGTAGTCAACACCGGAGCCAATGTGCATGTGAATGCCCACTAACTTCAGGTTGTACTGCTGTATTTTCGCTAATGCTTCAGGTAAATCTTGGTACCAAATCCCATGCTTGCTGTTCTCTCCGCCCGTATTGGTTTTTTGGCTATGACCGTGCCCAAAGCCCGGATTAATACGCAGCCAAACTGGATGACCCGCTTTATGCTCACCAATCTGTTGCAGCATATCGATAGAGCCCGCATTCACAGGAATATCTAACTCTGTCACTTTCAGTAATGTTGCTGGATCTAACACATCCGCCGTAAATACAATTTCGGACTTTTCACGACCCGGCTGAAAACCCGCCACTAGCGCACGCTCAATTTCACCCAATGACACCGAATCCACTTTCACCCCCTGCTCACGCATCAGACGCAAAATATGAATGTTTGAACACGCTTTTTGAGCAAAACGAACGGTATCGAACACTTTTAACTGTTCAATACGGTCAATAATCACTTCACTATCATAAACCCAGACAGGCGTACCAAACTGCGCAGGCAGTGCGCGTAAATGTTCAGGAGTGAGATACTGGCTGGTGGTATTGGCGAATGTGGTCATCGGAACCTCGTTGGCAAGTTTTATTATAGTGAGTTCGATTATTAGACGAATAAAACGGGAAAAAAAATATCCTTTTTGCTAAAGTCTATTCATATTTGATATAGAAATACGAGAGGAGCAATCATGCAGGCAATTTCTTGGCGACATATTGAAATTTTTCGTGCGGTAATGACCACCCCCAACCTCACGGAAGCGGCAGCATTGCTAAATACCTCTCAGCCAACCATCAGCCGAGAACTGGCGCGACTCGAGCATTTATTACAGTTTAAATTATTCGATAGAGTCAAAGGTCGCTTACACCCCACGGCACAAGGCTTGCGCTTTCACGAAGAAGTCGAACACTCCTATTATGGTTTGGAGCGTATTCGCAACTCAGCAGAAACTATTCGCCGCTTTGAATACGCTCAAATTTCCATTGCCTGCTTGCCCGCATTTGCACAATCTTTACTACCACAAGTTTGCCAAGCCTTTATGGAAAATTACCCAGATGTGAACTTAACAGTGATCCCGCAAGAGTCCCCCGTGTTAGAAGAGTGGCTATCCGCCCAGCGTTATGATGTGGGGCTAACTGAGCACTTACAAACCCCGCCAGGTACGGAACAACTGACTTTAGGTTCCTTAAATGAGGTTTGTGTGCTGCCCGTTGGGCACCCTTTAGAACAGAAAAAAGTTCTCACTCCACAAGATTTTCATCAGCAGCGCTTTATTAGCCTGTCTCTGACAGATAGCTATCGGCAAATCATTGATACCACCTTTGCCGAGCATCAAGTGGAGCGCAAAATGGTGATGGAAACCCACTCCGCTTCCTCTATTTGCGCTATGACATTGAAAGGAATTGGTGTCTCTATCGTTAATCCACTGACTGCATTGGATTTTTATCAGCAATCGGCAGGCAAACTGGTGATCCGCCCACTCAATTTTTCTATCCCTTTTACCGTCAGCTTAATTACGCCGAATCACCGACCGTCTTCACAAGTCACCCAGATTTTCACTGAGCATTTGCAGCGGACTTTCACACAAATTGAGCAAGATCTCGCCTTAGCGCTGCGACATCAATGAAAGCCAGTGAGGTGATGTTTTAAACCAATTGGCAAGGAAGTCGATCACAGCACGTAATGGCGTTGGCATATACTGCCGGCTGGTATAGACCCCGTAAATACCAAGGGGCATCGGTGTATAATCCGGTAACAGCTGAACCAACGCCCCCGATTGCAAATAACTCGCCACCGAATAGTAAGGCTGCATCGCGATACCCGCGCCATTTAATGTCGCTTCCATTAAAAATACGGATTCATTGGCGCTGAGTCGACCATCTACTAGCACCGTCGAGGTTTCCCCCGCTTTTTCAAAGCTCCACATGCTACGCCCAAAAAAGCTGTAAGTTAGGCACTCCATCAGAGCCAAACCTTCGGGTTTGGTGGGTAAATTTTTGCCTTGTAGAAACTTCGGCGAAGCACAAATCACGGAATGGCAGGTTGATAGCGGCTTGGCAATTAAATTCGGTTCTAACTGATTGGTAATACGGATAGCCAGATCGATACGTTCCTCGATTAAATTCACCGATTTATTCGAGATCTGCATATCAATCATCATATTGGGATACATCTGCAAAAACTCAGAAATGGCTAGAGACAATGCACTTTGAGCGATAGATTGGGAGCAGCTAATCCGCACCAAGCCCGCTAACTCTTTCGTATCGTGCTTTTGCTCTACCGGAACGCTTAAAGAGATAGCATTTAGTTGCAATGATTGCTGATAAACCCCTTCCCCCGCTGACGTTAAACTTAAGCGCCGCGTGGTACGGTTAAGCAAGCGCACCCCTGCCCACTGTTCCATTTCAGCCAAATAGCGCGTCACCATCGCACGGGACATATCCAATTTATCTGCCGCACCGCTGAGGCTACCTTGTTCTACAATAGTAATAAACACCTGCACCGCTTTGAGTCTATCCATATTATTTGACCGATTTATGCAACAAAGATGACCTAATTATGGCGTTTTTCTTACCTTAATTGCAATTTAATATACACACCAAGCCAAATCAGGCACACAACATGACTTAACATTAGGATAAGAAAATGAAATTATCGACTGTATTAACTGCAACCGCCTTTGCTACTGCCACGCATTTTGCTCAAGCTGCAAATTTAACTTTAGATGTTTATAACCCGGGCAATAACAGTGTATTCCCAGTCTCCTCTGAAATTATCAGCGGCGATAAAGAAGTGGTTTTAATTGATGCACAATTCCAAAACAATGATGCCCAGCAGTTGGTCGATAAAATCAAAAAGCTGGATAAAAAGCTGACCACCATTTATATCAGCCACTCTGACCCAGATTACTATTTTGGTTTAGAAACACTGACTAAAGCCTTCCCTGATGCCAAAGTGGTCGCAACTCAACAAACCGTTGATGCGATTAATGCGACTAAAGATGGCAAACTGGCTTACTGGGGCGGCGTCTTAAAAAATGAAGCACCAAGCAAAGTTGTAGTGCCTGAAGTTATCAAAACCAATCACTTCACGGTGGATGGTGAAACGTTAGAGATTAAAGGGTTAGATGGCGCATCACCAGACAGAAGCTACGTTTGGGTGCCTTCACTCAAAGCGGTTGTTGGGGGTGTCGTTGTTTCTGACAATATCCACGTTTGGGTTGCTGACACACAAACCAAGCAATCGCGCCAAGATTGGCAACAAACACTAGAAAGTATCAAAGCGCTGAAACCAAGTGTGGTTGTTCCGGGACACTTTACAGGTAAATCCAAAATGGATCTGGCGAGTGTGACCTTTACCCAAAAATATTTAACGGACTTTGAAAAAGCTAACAGCCAAAGTAAAGATTCCGCAGAACTTATCAATAAAATGGAAACGCTCTACCCAAGCTTGGATGATAAATCCAGCTTAGAATT
Source organism: Providencia sp. JGM181 (assembly GCF_018257375.1). Taxonomy (NCBI): domain Bacteria; kingdom Pseudomonadati; phylum Pseudomonadota; class Gammaproteobacteria; order Enterobacterales; family Morganellaceae; genus Providencia; species Providencia sp. JGM181. The sequence goes on from NZ_JAERJY010000004.1 coordinate 57,426, forward strand.
AAGCGCGAAAGTAGTGAAAGGCGAAATGCAGTGGCCGCAATAAGCCGCTGCTCAGTATAAAGACTGTCAATAACGGAGATAGCGACGATTAACTCGCTATTTTCCGTTAGTTCGATTTGTTTTTTTTAACGACTAGCTTTTCAGCGATTCGAATAGAATGATAAAACAAAGAATTAGAGAGAATAAAAACCATGAACACAATTACCCTACATTATATTTATGACCCATACTGTGGTTGGTGTTATGCCGCTGCACCGTTAATCGCTATTACGGCTAATCACCCAAATATTCACCTAGAATTGCACGGTGGCGGAATGCTTGCGGGTAGTGCACGCCTGCATCTTGACGACCAATTCCGTCAATATATTTTGCAATCAGATAAACGCATTGCAGCAATGACGGGGCAAGTTTTTGGTGATGACTACATCGCCATGCTGCACCAACCCAATGTAGTAATGGACTCTGCGCCACCACAAACCGCCATTTTGGCGGCAACAAAGCAAGGCAAAGGCGTTGAAATGCTTAAAGCGTTGCAGAAAGCTCACTACGTTTCAGGTCGCCAGATTAAACAGCCCGAAGTCTTAGCCGAAGTGGCGCAAGAAATTGGTCTAAATATTGACCAGTTCCAAAAAGATTATGCCCAATGTGCACAAATGGAAACCGACGCTCATATTGCACAAAGTAAGCAATTACTTGGCCAATCTGGCTCATCGGGCTTCCCAACACTACTGATCGAACAGCAAGGCAAATGGCTGCGCGTACCACTGCAAAACTACCTTGGCGAGCCCGAAAAATGGCAACAGTTTTTAGACTCGCTGGTGAAAGCTGCTAATTAGGATGCCAGCTAAGCAACAGCCAAAAACTGGCACTACAAATAATGGCGGGACCAAACGGGATGCTCTGCACGAATTTCTGTTTGCCTCGCCGTTCCTTTTTTTCTCGCCATGTGCGCCAAAGAAAATGCAGTAAACCTAAGCTCGCGGCAAGCCCTAGAAAATAGGGAAGATTGAATACACCGAGCCACGTCGCGCACGCAGCAATTAATTTAAAATCCCCTCTTCCCATTTGCGGACGCCGACGAATTTTCTCTACTAACGTCGTGATAGCCACTAACCCAATGTAACTGAACAGCAGCGCATAAATAGCGGATAACAAATTTCCCGTTGGTATTCCCCATTGAAATAACAGGCCAAAAACCAATAAAGGATAATTGAGGACATCCGGTAAATAGCCCGTTTTTAGGTCGATTAAAGCTAATGGAATAACCAAGTTAAAAAACAGAAATAATACAGCGAGAACTGAAGGTGGATAGCCAAGGAGCACAATCCCTGCCCCCAATATCCAATAACCTATCCATACCCAATTGAAGCCAATAATAATACTCGGTAAATCAAAATAACGGGCGGGAATCTCCCTCAATAGCAGAGTTGTCAGCCACGCTGACAAGAGCGACAATACAGTGATTAGCGATATAGGTATTAAAAATCCATTTACGGCATCAATCATGGTGTTCTCCTTTTCCATGAGCACTAAAGATAGGTTTACTAGACAAAGACAGGGCTTACTATACGGCGATGAATGCAGAAACCAACACTATAATTTCGTGGTTTGGGGTCGGTTTTATCGACAAATTTAGCGTGGATATGAGAGTGTGAAATGCAAGGCACAGACGAGCTAAAAAATCCCTCTTTTTAGTTATAAACTCAGTCCGTCCTCTTGTTTTTCGAGATTTTGCCCCCATATCCTGCATCAGTTATCTTAATTATTGGACTAAGGAAAAATCATGCGCGTTCCACGCATTTATCACCCAGAGCCACTCCAAATTAACACCACCATTTCGCTTTGTGATGATGCAGCCAACCATGTGGGTCGAGTTCTTCGCATGACAGCCGGACAACAGCTAGAATTATTTGATGGAAGCAACTATATATTCCGCGCTGAAATTACAGAAGCAACGAAAAAAAATGTGTTTGTCACTATCCAAGACAGCACATTGGATGACCGTGAATCCCCATTAGATATCCATCTTGGGCAAGTGATGTCCCGCGGTGAAAAAATGGAATTCACCATTCAAAAATCCGTTGAACTTGGCGTTAACACAATCACACCACTACTTTCAGAACGTTGTGGCGTACGCCTTGATGGCGAGCGTTTAGAGAAAAAATTACAACAGTGGCAAAAAATTGCCATTGCCGCCTGTGAGCAAAGTGGTCGCAACCGCATCCCTGAAATTCGCCCCGTTCAATCCCTTGAAGTGTGGTGTGCAGAAAATGACGGCGCGTTTAAAATTAATTTACACCCTCGGGCAAGTGAGAGCATCAACACGCTCCCCGCTGATTTAAAGCACGTAAGATTACTGATAGGTCCAGAAGGTGGCTTATCTGCTGACGAAATTGCCATGACAGCCAATTATCAATTTACTGATATCCTGTTAGGGCCACGAGTATTACGAACTGAAACGACCGCGCTAACCGCTATAACGGCATTACAAGTGCGTTTAGGTGACTTGGGTTAAGGAGATAAAATGATCAAGCTCGGCATAGTAATGGATCCTATTTCATCCATTAAAATCAAGAAAGACACCAGTTTTGCAATGATGCTGGAAGCTGCACGCCGCGGTTATGAAATCCATTATATGGAGATGAACGACCTGTACCTGCACCAAGGCGAAGCCCGTGCGACCACAAAGATCGTGACGGTCGAAGAGAACCCAACCAAATGGTATGAGTTCCATTCAGAACAAGACATCGCCCTGAGCGATCTTGATGCCATTTTAATGCGTAAAGACCCGCCATTTGATACTGAATATATTTACGCGACTTACATTCTTGAGCGAGCAGAACAAGCGGGCAGCTTGATTGTCAACAAGCCACAAAGCCTACGTGACTGTAACGAAAAGCTGTTTACGGCATGGTTCCCTGAGTTAACGCCAGATACCTTAGTCACTCGTAGCTCTGAAAAACTGCGTGAATTCCATAAAAAACACGGCGACGTGATTTTTAAACCGCTGGACGGTATGGGCGGTGCATCGATTTTCCGTTTGAAGAAAGAAGATCCGAACGTTGGCGTTATTATTGAAACATTAACCGAGCACAATTCCCGTTATTGCATGGCACAAAACTTCTTACCTGCAATCAAAGATGGCGACAAACGCGTGCTAGTAGTTGACGGTGAACCTGTGCCATATTGCCTTGCGCGTATTCCTGCTCAAGGGGAAACCCGTGGAAACCTCGCCGCTGGTGGTCGTGGTGAAGCACGCCCATTAACAGAAAGTGACTGGGCGATTGCTCGCGCTGTCGCACCGACCTTAAAAGAAAAAGGTTTGATTTTCGTGGGTCTGGATATTATCGGTGACCGCTTGACTGAAATTAACGTCACGAGCCCGACTTGCGCCCGTGAAATTGAAGCTGCATTTGATATCTCCATCACCGGTATGTTGATGGATGCGATTGAGCGCCGCCTGAAAAAATAATTTTTATGAAGGATCGTGTATAAATAAAAACACATCATTCAAAAGGCAGCCTTTCGAGGTTGCCTTTGGTGTTATTTACCATCACAGTAACAAGCTATCTTTATCATAACGACATAACGAATAGGAACATAACCCCTGAGCTTGCCATTTATGAATTTACAGAATCATTTTTTAATTGCCATGCCTTCACTGACGGATCCCTATTTCGACCATTCCGTGGTGTATATCTGCGAACATAATGAAAATGGCGCAATGGGACTTGTGATCAACAAGCCTATTGAAGATTTTTCTGTCGCAACCATGCTGAAAAAGCTCGAAATTGACGTGACTGACAACACCAACACGCGAAACCTTGAAAAAATGGTAATTGCGGGCGGACCTGTTTCTGAAGAGCACGGGTTTATTATCCATACCCCTGTTGCGGGCTATGCTGCAAGTTTGCGCCTCAATGACCATGTTATGGTAACGACCTCTAAAGATATTCTAGAGACGTTAGGCAGCGATCAGCATCCCATGAATTCCTTAGTGACCCTCGGTTATTCAAGCTGGGAGCCAGGGCAGTTAGAAAATGAAATCATGGAAAATAGCTGGTTGACTGTTAAAGCGGATCCTAAACTGATTTTTGATACGCCGTTAAACGAACGATGGAAAGCCGCAGGTAACCTTTTAGGTATCGACATTCATAATATCTCCATGCAAGCGGGGCATGCTTAATGTCAGCAAGAACTTTATTAGCGTTTGATTTTGGAACGAAAAGTATTGGTGTCGCTGTCGGTCAAGAGATCACCGGTACCGCTCGCGCGTTAGCCTCATTAAAAGCCAGCGATGGCAGACCCGACTGGTCACAAATTGAAAAATTGCTCAAAGAGTGGCAGCCACAGCTGGTGATCGTCGGGCTTCCATTGAATATGGATGGCACTGAGCAGCTCGTCACCAGCCAAGCACGTAATTTTGCCAATCGCATTCACGGGCGCTTTGGTGTACAGGTTCAGCTGCATGATGAAAGATTGTCTACGGTGGAAGCTAAATCAGGGCTGTTTGAACAAGGTGGCTATCGCGCACTGAGCAAAGGCAAAGTGGATTCTGCCTCTGCGGTGGTGATTTTAGAAAGTTGGTTCGAACAAAATTACTAAAAGGCATATCTTTACGTTTATTTTCCCCATTCAGTTGCTGCAAAGGTGCCGTTCGCCCTTAATATGTTTTACACTAGGGTTAATTCTCACTATTCACCGAAAGCAACTGAAAAACGGTATTGAATAACATGACCATTCAAAAAAACCTATCTGATGTCACTGAGCGTATTCATCTTGCAGCAACCGAGTGTCACCGCTCCCCTCAAGATATTACCCTGTTAGCTGTGAGTAAAACCAAGCCTTGTGAAGCCATTATGGAAGCCATTGACGCAGGTCAGCGCCAATTTGGTGAAAACTATGTGCAAGAAGGCGTTGAGAAAATTCAATATTTCGCAGATAGAACCGACCTAGTTTGGCACTTTATTGGTCCACTACAGTCCAATAAAAGCCGCTTAGTGGCAGAACATTTTGATTGGTTCCATACTTTAGATCGCGCCAAAATCGCTCAACGTTTAAATGAGCAGCGCCCTCAAGATAAAGCGCCGCTGAATGTGCTGATCCAAATTAATATTAGCGATGAAAACAGCAAGTCTGGAATAACCCTTGAGGAAGTGAATGAGCTTGCGGCTCAAGTCGCCCAATTACCCAATTTAGTGTTGCGTGGGTTAATGACCATTCCAGCCCCAGAAACCGATTATGAGCGCCAATGCGCAGCGTTTCGCCAAATGGAACAGGCATTCGAGCAGTTGAAAGCTAACTATCCGACTGTGGATACCTTATCCATGGGAATGACCGACGATATGCGCGCCGCAATCCACTGCGGGTCGACACTTGTCCGCATCGGCACTGCAATTTTTGGCGCCCGTCAGTACCATAATTAATCTTTAGGAGAACAACATGCAACATCGCAAAATTGCCTTTATTGGCGCGGGAAATATGGCGAATGCCATTATTGCGGGTCTTGTGGCTCATGGCTATCCTGCATCGATGATCACCGTCTGTTCACCAACCCCTGTGCGTCGAGACAAAATGGCGCAAGACTACGGCATCATTAGCACCAATGATAATCTCACCTCCGCCCAACAAGCGGACGTGATTGTGCTTGCAGTCAAACCGCAAATGATGAAAGAGGTTTGCGAGCCATTACAGAAACTCACAAACTTAGAAAATAAGCTAATTTTAACCATCGCTGCCGGTATTCCTGCGGCGCGTTATAATGATTATTTCGCCCACTCGCTGCGTTTAGTGCGCATTATGCCAAATACCCCGTCACTGGTGGGTAAAGGTGTTAGTGGCTTGTTTGCTCAATCGAATGTTTCTGAAGATGATAAGCAATTTACTCAGCAATTGATGGAAAGTGTCGGTTCAACAACCTGGTGCGCCAAAGAGAGCGAAATCAACAATATCATTGCGTTAACCGGTAGCTCCCCCGCTTACTTTTTCTTGTTTATGGAATCCATGCAGCAAAAAGCCGAGCAGCTTGGCTATGATGAAAAGCAAGCCCGCGAGCTGGTTCTTAATGCCATTGAAGGCTCCGTGGCGTTAGCGAAATCACAGGGAGATACCCCATTTTCAACCTTGCGTGAGCAAGTCACCTCTAAAGGCGGTACCACCGCAATGGCTTTAGAGCAATTTTACCAAGGTCATCTACCGCAAACCGTCGCCAACGCTATGCAAAGCGCGATTGACCGTGCGGAAGAAATGGAAAAACTTTTTTAATTTATTTTTTTGGGATAAGCCATGCAGACTATCGTTTTTGTTGTTACCACCCTAATTCAACTGTACATCTTTGTACTTCTGCTCAGAGTATGGATGCAGTGCGTTCGCGCCGATTTCTATAACCCATTCTCGCAGTTTGTGGTTAAAGCCACTCAACCTATCGTGGGGCCTTTACGCCGCCTAATTCCATCCGTTGGCTCCATTGATACTGCAACCCTGCTGGTGGCGTTTGTACTAGCAATTGCTGACATTATCTTTGGCATGTGGGCAACCAATATGCTGCCGGCCATCGGTCTAACCATACTGCCAATGGGATTAATTCTCTTACTGACTTATATCGGTAAATTGATTTTCTGGATGATCTTAATTCGCGCCATTTTAAGCTGGGTCAGTCAAGGCCGTAACCCTGTCGATTATTTACTGTTCCAATTAACTGAACCGTTAATGGCACCGATTCGTCGTATTATCCCAGCCATGGGTGGGTTAGATTTCTCCGCGATGATTGTGATGTTTATTTTGATCGCCCTGAACTACTTACGCGTTGATGTCTCTTTAATGATTGACCCTGCGTTAACCGCTATGCTGTTCTCTGTCGGCATTATGTAAGGGAAGAGAGAAACGATGCAAAAAGTTGTATTAGCCACTGGTAACCCGGGCAAAGTTAATGAATTAGCGGATTTACTTCGCGAGTTCGGCATGGATATTGTCGCTCAAACGACCCTTGGGGTTGAGTCTGCGGAAGAGACCGGATTAACCTTTATCGAGAACGCAATTTTAAAAGCTCGCCACGCTGCGGCACAAACAGGCTTACCCGCCATCGCTGATGATTCCGGTATTTCTGTTGATGCATTAGGCGGCGCGCCGGGGATTTACTCTGCGCGTTATGCGGGGGAAGATGCGACCGACCAGCAAAACCTCGATAAGCTTCTCGATGCCATGAAAGATGTGCCGGATGACCAACGCCAAGCGCAATTTAACTGCGTGTTAGTGTATCTGCGCCATGCCGAAGACCCAACGCCGTTAGTGTTTCATGGTCGCTGGCACGGAGTTTTAACCCGTGAAGCAAAAGGTCAAGGTGGCTTTGGCTATGACCCGATTTTTTACGTACCAGAATTAGGCTGTACCTCAGCAGAACTAACTAAAGCGGAAAAACAAGCGGTATCACACCGCGGTAAAGCCCTTGCGATGATGTTGGATGCTCTGAAAAATGCTTAAGCTTCCTCCATTAAGCCTGTATATCCACATTCCTTGGTGTGTACAAAAGTGTCCGTATTGTGATTTCAACTCACATACTCTTAAGGGGGAAATCCCTCAAACTGAGTATGTTGAGCATTTACTTAGCGATCTTGATAAGGACGTGGCGCTGATTGGCGCCCGTCCTGTCAAAACCATCTTTATTGGTGGCGGTACACCAAGCTTATTAACTGCTGAATCCATGCAAATGTTGATGGATGGCGTTCGTCAGCGAGTAAATTTAGACCCTGATGCGGAAGTCACCATGGAAGCTAACCCCGGCACTGTAGAAGCTGACCGCTTTGCAGGCTACCAAGCCGCGGGGATCAACCGTATCTCCATCGGTGTACAGAGCTTCGGAGACGACAAGCTGATCATGTTGGGGCGCATTCATGGCCCTAATGAAGCTAAACGCGCCGCTCAGCTCGCCACCAACTTAAATCTACGCAGTTTTAATTTGGATTTAATGCACGGCTTACCGTCACAAACTCGCGACGAAGGGCTATCGGATTTACGCCAAGCTATCGAACTCGCTCCGCCGCATCTTTCTTGGTACCAGCTAACCATTGAGCCGAACACGCAGTTTGGTTCTCGCCCGCCGCATTTACCGGATGACGATACTCTATGGGATATCTACACCGAAGGGCATAAATTACTCACGGCGGCAGGCTATCAGCAATATGAAACCTCCGCCTATGCCAAAGCGGGTTATCAGTGCGAACATAACCTTAACTATTGGCGGTTTGGGGATTATCTGGGTATCGGCTGTGGCGCGCACGGTAAAATCACCTCAACCGATGGGCAGATTTTACGGACCGTCAAAACCAAGCACCCGCGGGGTTATATGGAAGGTCGTTATCTTGATAATCAATATAATGTCGAGAACGAAGACCGCCCATTCGAGTATTTTATGAACCGTTTCCGGTTACTTGAAGCGATGCCTCGCCGTGAATTTACTGAATATACCGGTCTGGCAGAGTCTGTGGTTCGCCCTGCTATCGATGAAGCCTTAGCCAAAGGTTATATCTCAGAAACCGCTGATGAATGGCAAATTACCGAACATGGAAAATTATTCTTAAACTCCCTTTTGGAGCTGTTTTTAGGGGAAGAATAATTTCTATTTCTCCATAAAAAAGCCAGCTTGCGCTGGCTTTTTCTTTTACTAAAGGTAATAAACAAGGGTAATAAACGAAAATAATAATCTATCGATCACAGTGCCTTGGTGACTGCATCGATTTGTTCGGTGAGGCTGACTAAACCGCCACCGGAGAGATACCACAGGTCAGATTGCAAATAGGTAATTTTGCCATCTTTATACGCTTTGGTTTCTTGAATGTTTTGGTCTTCAAATACCGTTTTTTCCAATTTACCTGCGCCAATCGCTTCACTGCGATCCACAATCAAAATCACATCAGGATTCGCTTGTGCGATAGTTTTGGTATCCACTACGCGACGTTTAGATTTATCCGCATCCGCCTGAACTGGTAATTCAGCGCGCTGTGCTTTTACCACATCGTAAACAACCGCTTGGTTATTTGGGATTAATTTGCCGTCATTGTGCAGTAAAACCAGCACTTTTTTATTGGATGCAGCCGCTTTTTTCTGGGCTTCAGTAATGGTTTTATCCAATTGAGCCAGTTGCTCGTCCACCGCTTTTTGGTCACCGTATAAATCGCCAATTAAACGAATGTTGGCTTTCACTGACTCAATATAATTTTTGCTGTCAGAGCCTAAATTCAGTGTCGGGGCAATTTTTGATAGCGCATCGTAAGATTTACCTTGGCGACCCGTGATCACGATTAAATCGGGCTTCAATGCAGCGATCTCAGCTAAGTTTGGTTCTTTCATGCCGCCTGCATTTTTGACTGTCGCAGGGATACCCGCTTTTACATAAGCAGGTGCATTACCCATCGGCAGAGCAACAACCTTGTCCCCTAACCCCAGTTTTTGCATTGAGTCATAAATACCGAAATCAAACAGAACCACTTTTTGTGGTTTTTTCACCACTTCCGTTTCACCGGAAAGGTGTTTAACCGTGACTTTTTCAGCACCTTGTGCAGTGATTGCGTTTGGCGTAAATGCAGCAGACTCAGCACTCAGTGCGTAAGGCGCGGAGAATGACAGGATGGAAACCAGTACCGCTGGAATAAACTTTTTCATATGAATAACACCCATTTAGTCGTTAAGCCAAACCAGCATTCTAAGGAGAGTTACTCATAAGTCAATTAAATGATAATGATTCTTAGTATTGTTTTTATTTATGTTAATGTCGTCATGGTTTGATGAGACTTTTAATGTAAAAGGCAGTAATCAGTTTCCCTATTACTGCCTTTCATTACCGATGATAGCGTTGAGGACACATCAAACTATCTGAATTATTTACCGTTAATTGAATTCAGTAAGCTAATGCGTTGTTGCTCTAATGAAGTGACTTTAGAACAGACTTGCTGACCAAACTGCTGGAAGCTATTTTCTTGGTTTTTCCATTCACTATCAATTTCTTGCTGTAACCCACCAAGGCTACCTAACATGCCTTGCAGCATTTTGTTGGTATCACCACCAGCAAGTAACTGTTTGCGCCCCATTTCATTGATACTGTCTTGTAAAATCCCACCTAAGCTTTCATTGACTAATTCACGCCCTGAAGTTTCTACTTTCTTGATGCCTTCATGGTGGAAAGCGTAGCCGTTTGAACGAGTTTCAATGATTTGGTTAATTTGACCGTTTAAATCTTTTTCAAGCTTAGTCAGGCGGTTGCGAATATTACTATCGCTGCCAATCACTTTAACCACCACTTTATCGAGAGATTTACGCGATGCCGCTAATTTCTCTTCAGATTCTTTTTTGATCCACGGTAAATCCTGACGGATAGCCGATTGATAACGCAGTGCTTGCTGCTGTTGCTCAGAGGTCAGTGCAACTTTTTGGCCATTCAGCGTGACATCACCATTTGGGGTGATTTTTAAATCCCCACTGCGACCGACGACTTGGACATTATCAGGCGTCATAAAAATATCGTCTTTAGGGGTTACCGAGCAGTTGTAATCCGCCGCTTGGCTAGTGGCGCAGGCCAGTAATGAAAACGCAATTAAAGTACGGCGTAACATAAAATCTCCTCGTCGATTACCTCTATATTTATTGAGAGGTAATTAGAAAACAGAACGTCCAATTCGCTTAGATAAAAGCTCTAAGGCAGCACAACCCACCAAAGAGTTTCCGGCTGAATCTAATTCCGGTGACCATACTGCCACCGTAAATTGGTTAGGAACCACACACACAATACCGCCACCGACGCCTGATTTACCGGGCATTCCAATACGAAATGCAAACTCACCGGAACCATCGTACATACCACAAGTCATCATCAACGCATTGATTTGTCGAGATTGTAGCGGCGTGATAATTGGGTCTATCGAACAAGGCGACTCACCTTGATTCATTAAATAGGTAAAACACCTAGCCAGTTCGACACAATTCATACTTAGAGAACAATAATGAAAATAAGTTTCTAAAACCGTTAAAACATCATTATCAAAATTGCCAAAAGATTTCATTAAATACGCGATAGCTGCATTACGGCTCGCGTGTTCCATTTCTGAGCGAGCGACATTTATGTCGTAGCTAATGTCGGGTTCGCAAGCGAGTTTTCGGACAAACTCCAGCATCCGCTGTTTTGGTGCACTCAAACGAGATTGCAGCATATCAGCAATTACAATCGCGCCAGCATTGATAAAGGGATTACGAGGAATACCTTTTTCCATCTCTATCTGAATCAATGAGTTGAACGGCAACCCTGATGGCTCTTTACCTACACGACTCCAAATTTCTTGCTCTTCGTAGCGCGTCATTGCCAAGGTTAAACTCAGAACCTTAGAAATGGATTGAACTGAGAAACGTTTTCTCGCATCTCCCGCTGTGAAAATATCGCCCTCTGCGGTATGAACCGCAATCCCCAAATGATGTGAAGGAATACCGCCAAGCGCCGGTATGTAGTCAGCCACCTTCCCTTGACCTATCAGGGGGCGGACTTGCTCCAAAATATCATGCAGTAATTGGTCAGAAAACTGGGTGCTCAAGTGTTTTGCTCCAGAATGGATTACTCTAGAAAATAAAGGCATCCAATTGGATGCCTTTATTAATAATCAAACTAGTTATTATTCCCACCAAACATCAAACAGTTCAGAAACAACAACGTCGTTCATCCCTTTTGATTTTAGCCAGTTTTCAACGATTTGACGGTGTTCTTCAGTGCATTTACCAATTTTCTGTAGGCAAACAATCCCTTCCCAGTTCATGTAGCCGCTAGCTTCAAATGCCAGACCGTTTGGCTCGATAGCTTCAGCAATCAGTTGGTCAACGACGCTGTCCACTTCTTCTATTGGCGTGCCTTCTTTAAAGTTCCACTTAACAATGAAACCTAATTCTTGGAACTCGTCCAAACGCATTTTTTTACGTAAACGGCGACTACGTTGTTGTTTAGCCATGATTAAACCCTCTTAAACATTAAATCCCATACACCGTGCCCTAACCGCTGGCCGCGCTTTTCAAACTTTGTTTCTGGTCTTGATTCTGGACGAGGAACGTAGTCCCCTGACGTGGATACGTTTTCATACCCAGCCACGCTGGTCATTACCTCAAGCATATGTTCTGCATAAGGTTGCCAGTCTGTCGCCATGTGGAATACGCCACCATCAATTAATTTACTGCGAATTTTTTCTGCGAAAGGCACCTGCACAATACGACGTTTATTGTGTTTCGCTTTATGCCAAGGATCAGGGAAAAATAACTGAACCATTGCTAAGCTGCCGTTCGGGATCATGAAGTCTAAAACTTCAATGGCATCGTGGCACATCACGCGTAGGTTGGTGATGTTCTCTTCTTTTGCTGATGCCAAACAAGCCCCAACGCCCGGTGCATGCACTTCAATACCCAGAAAGTTTTGATCTGGGTTTTGTGCTGCCATCGTCACTAATGAGGTGCCCATTCCAAATCCAATTTCCAGAGTGACTGGATTTGAATTATTAAATAGTTTTGCGAAATCAAAGGGTTCGTTGACAAAATCGATGCCCATTTCTGCCCATTCGCTTTCTAATGCCTCTTCCTGACGTTTTGTCAGACGCCCTTGACGGCGGACAAAACTACGGACACGGCGCATAACCCGCCCTTCTTCATTATATTCGGGGGAGATAACGTTATTGATCATAATAAAGTTCTAAAAAATTCGTTGTCCAGTTAGATAATGTGCCAACAAGAGTATAAAAAAACCCAAACATACCTAATTAATTAATATCTAAGTATGGTGGGAAAGGGAGTTTAGCAAAACTTCAAGGATCTTGCAGTTGATAATTGGATAACTTTACACAAGAAGCGGTTTACAGCTATCACCGTCTATGTTGCAATCCTCTCCATGACTGAAATCGCGATAAAAATATTATAAATAATGGAAGCTCAACAATTCTCAAGTGCAGTGCTCAAGTGGTATCACAAATACGGTCGTAAAACCTTGCCATGGCAGCAGGAAAAATCCTCCTACCATGTTTGGCTCTCTGAAGTCATGTTGCAGCAGACCCAAGTCAGCACAGTCATTCCCTATTTTGAAAAATTCACCCAACGCTTTGCGGATGTGACCGCGCTGGCGAATGCGCCCCTTGATGAAGTTCTGCATTTATGGACAGGGCTCGGCTATTACGCGCGAGCGCGTAATCTGCATAAAGCCGCGCAGGTGATTGCCACCCAATATAATGGTCAATTTCCTACCACGTTTGAGGAAGTGAATGCGCTTCCAGGGGTGGGTCGTTCAACCGCAGGCGCCATTCTTTCCCTTTCTCAACAGCAGCATTACCCAATTTTGGACGGTAATGTAAAACGCGTGCTTGCTCGCTGCTATGCTGTCGCGGGTTGGCCGGGTAAAAAAGAAGTAGAAAATCGCCTGTGGGAAATCAGCACCAACGTCACCCCCAAAGTGGAAGTGGAATATTTTAACCAAGCCATGATGGATCTTGGGGCGATGGTGTGTACTCGCAGTAAACCCAAATGTGAGTTATGCCCACTCAATACCGGCTGTATTGCTTATGCTAACCACTCTTGGCAAGAATATCCGGGGAAAAAACCTAAGCAGAAAATTCCGGAAAAAAGCGCATGGTTTTTGATCCTTCAGCACCAAGATAATGTCTGGTTAGAACAGCGCCCACCTTCGGGTATTTGGGGCGGTTTATTCGCCTTCCCACAGTTTGAAAGCCATGAGCAACTGGCTCAGTGGCTGGCTGATTCTGGTCTGCAACATGACACGCCAGAACAATTAATTGCTTTTCGCCACACGTTTAGCCATTTCCATTTAGATATTATCCCTGTAAAAGTTAATATTCAGGCATTTAACTCTGCCATGGATGAAGGCAACGGACTCTGGTATAACTTACACCTAGGCGCAACCGTTGGGCTTGCAGCTCCGGTTGAAAGTTTACTAAAACAACTTGCCTTACTACCTGATATTCGAGGAAAAAATAAATGAGTAGAACCATTTTTTGCACTTTCTTACAACGTGACGCTGATGGGCAAGATTTCCAGCTTTACCCAGGTGAATTAGGAAAGCGTATTTTTAATGAGATTTCGAAAGAAGCATGGAGTCAATGGATGACAAAACAGACCATGCTGATCAATGAAAAGAAATTAAACACCATGAACCCAGACGATCGCAAAATGCTGGAACAAGAAATGGTGAAATTCTTATTTGAAGGTCACGATATTCAAATTGATGGCTATACCCCGGAAAAATAGTTTTTAGGTCTATACCTATCGAACCTCAAGTTGCATGGCTCGGTTTACTAACCTCCTGCAACTTGAATGTTTTAGAGTAAACGACCAAATAAGTAGCTAGCTTGCATTAATATTGTGGATCGTATGAAAAAATTATTTGCACTCACATTGTTGATTCCCCTGATTGTTTCTTGCTCCAGTAATCAGAAATCCGACTTTAATCCCGACTACGTCAAAGATACTAATGGCTTTGATATTTTGATGGGGCAATTTGCTCATAACATCGAAAATATTTGGGGAATAAAAGAAGTCCTCATTGCAGGGCCAAAAGATTATGTGAAATATACCGATGAGTATCGTACTCGTAGCCACATTAACTTTGATGCAGGGACTATCACGGTTGAGACCATCTCTGCCGTTGAACCGTCAGAACACCTGAAAAAAGCCATTGTCACCACTTTATTGATGGGCGATGACCCAAATTCCATCGACCTCTATTCTGATATTAACGACATTCCCTACAGTAAAGAACCATTCCTGTTTGGTCAGGTGATGGATAATACAGGGGAACCGATCCGCTGGGAGTGGCGAGCCACTAAATTTGCAGATTATCTGATTAGTAATAAAATGCAGCGCAGACAGTCTGGTATGAATATTGTTTGGTCGGTGACCATGCAATTGGTACCAAACCACTTAGATAAACGCGCCCATAAATATCTGCCTTATATTAAGAAATCCTCCGCAAAATACGGCGTGGATGAATCATTGATTCTGGCGATCATGCAAATTGAATCGAGCTTCAACCCATACGCGGTTAGCCGTTCTGATGCGCTAGGCTTGATGCAAATTATGCCAAACACGGCCGGTAAAGATGTGTTCCGCTCTCAAGGTAAATCTGGAGTACCAAGCCGCAGTTATCTATTTGACCCTGAGCAAAACATTGATACGGGCACGGCATATTTAGCTATCTTACAAAATAGTTATTTGGGGGATATCAGCAACCCAACTTCACGTCGCTATGCGGTCATTACGGCTTATAACGGTGGCGCAGGCAGCGTGCTACGCGTATTCCACAATGATAAAAAACAAGCGGCTCAGCGTATTAACAACCTCGAGCCGGGGGAAGTTTACGAAACGCTTTCCACCAAACACCCTGCGGCGGAGTCTCGTAATTATCTTATTAAAGTGAATAAAGCGCAGAAAAAATATCTACGCTAATAAATCCTTAAAATAGCGATAAAAATGCCAGTAAACCATCACGGTTGTTGGCATTTTTTTCACTTTTTGTGAGTTTTTGCATTGATTTGCTTAAAAATTAATTGAAACGCTGAAAAAAAACGCATTCAATCAAAAGTTTTTAGAAACCGCCTTGACTCACTCTCTTAAATCAGGTTTAATACGCTCCGTTGCCCGGATAGCTCAGTCGGTAGAGCAGGGGATTGAAAATCCCCGTGTCCTTGGTTCGATTCCGAGTCCGGGCACCACTCATTTATAAGGCCTCGCTGAAAAGCGGGGCTTTTTTTATGCCTAAAGCTTGCGCTATAAAGCACGGTAAGGTGTTACAGAACTTCAATTTGTCAACCAAGTTCAACCGGCGTTACCCCGCATCAAGTTGCAAAGAAGAGTAACAACAGCTCGATTTAATTTGCTCTTTAAGATTATAGGTTAGGAATAAACCCTTCTTCACGCAGAACCTTAATCACCCCACGAATCAAATACGAGTTAGAAAACTTCGCCGTATAGATACGAGCCCCCTCTTCTACTGGCCTGAGCAACCCCCGCTCAATCAACTTACCAAGCTGATAAGTCACCTGCGTCGGTTTCAGATCAGGTAAAACGGCACGTAGATCGCCAGCTTTTATTGTCCCCAATTCAACTGAGCGTTTCAGAACCTTCGATTCCAGTAAGTTTATCAGCCCCCTCTCTAACGAAAAATCGATAGCAGGATACAAAATTTTTTTACTCAGAAAAGCGTGGTTTGTCAGTTGGTCAACTTTCTTCAGCTCAGAGGAGATCCCCGAAAGCACATACAAGCACCATTCTTCCAGTCCTTGCTCTGTTCCCTTATCGGCTAACGAAAGCATGGCGTAATACCGTTCACGATCATTACAAAATACCGCTGTCGGATTAAGTACCCGACCACCTGTCTGAACATTAAAACCATACTTGATAAGCAACGCGTAGGTCAGCAATCTAACGGTTCTGCCATTACCGTTGCCAAAGGGGTGTATCCAACCGAAGCGATGATGAACCAGAGCAATCTTCATCAGATCGTACTTTGGCTTATCTTTACGGTTAATAAAAGCGGTCAGCTCTGCCATATAATCCGGAACGTGGATATGATCTGGAGGTAAATGATCAGACTGGGCAATGCTGACGTTATGTTGCCGATATGCTCCGGGCGTTCTATCGCCTTCCTGTTGCAGCTCAGCGACCGCTAGACTATGTAACTCGCGGATAAAATATTCCGTTATATCATCGCCGTTACTCAGATATTCGTCGATGAACTCCATCGCAGCTTCAATGTTGTTGATTTCTTTGAGCTGATCCGTCGAACTCTGCGTTCCTTCCACCTTACTTTCAACATAATCGGCAAGCGTAGTGTGATTTCCCTCAATTCTGGCAGAGCCAAGACTCTCCAGCATGTGGAATATGGCCTTTAACTGTGCAAAAAGGATGGGGTGAACATCGGTTTCCAACTGCAGATGTCGGAGGATCTCCAGTTCCGTCAGCGCGTCGACCAAAGGGGAATCAAAGCTGGGATTCAGAAGCGAGAGTTCAAAGTGATTAAATTGAGCCATGATATTTAATTATCTCAGATGGAGTATGACGGCATCTCAAAAGTATAGCAAAAAAACCAATAGATTCTATAGATTAGAAAACCCACCTATTTTTATTATCTCAAAAACCTTTATTCCAAAATATCAAATGTATGTTTGAACGATGTTCAAATCGTGAGTATGATTCCGAGTCCGGGCACCACTATTTAAAGAACCCGCCCTAGTGGCGGGTTTTTGCTTTTTAGCCTTTCCAAACTGATTCAACCCCAATCTACTCAGCAATCACCTTAACTTAATCTAAATTTCATAAATTCAGATCTTATTTGATTTAGCTCCACATTTGCGTTGATTTTATAGCGTATAAATAACTATATGATAAAAGTTGTTTTGTAACTTATTGGTAAACAACAAAAAAACAACCCAGAGTTAATCTTCTCTCAACGTTTTTAACCAACTTTTAATCATTAATCATGGCTATTTATAGTCTAATAAATATACAAGACATCATAACAACAAGATTGGCGTATAGTTTCTTATTGCCTTAATCACTTTTAAGCAATGAGCTGAAGGAGCGCTTATGTGTAAAGAATCAGTGAAAAGCCCGATGTATTTATCCATTGCAAACTGGGTAATGAAACAGGGTCGCTGGATCACCGCCAGAGAAATCTCGAATAACTTTGAAATTCCGCATACCAATGCGGTGAATATTGTCTCTTATATTCTTTCAGATGTGGCTGAAATACAGTGTGAAGTCAAAATGATCCCGAATAAATTATCGGGACGAGGCTGCCAATGCCAACGGCTGATTAAAGTGACTAAAATTGATAGCCAGCTTTATTCGCGACTAAAAAATTACACTTCCGAGAAAATGACGATTGAGTCACCAGTGAAAACCAATCTCGTCCCACCAACAGAACTTAATCGTGAGCAGAAATGGCAGTGGATGCTATCTAAAGCCCAGCGTCGTTAGTATTATTTTCATCGACGCCATAACGAAAAAACGCAGGCTTAAAGCCTGCGTTGAGGTTACTGACAAAGTATTATTGACGATTTTTGCACATTGGTATCATTGACCTTTCGGTTTGACATCCGTGGTTCCCTGCAACCGAGGGCGATTCTGCTCTATCTCAGTTAACGGTATGGCTTCCTCTAAACTTTGAAGATAACGTCCCGCTAAATCTTGATACTCTTTGGTATTTAGCTGTTTCCAATGAAGCTCTTCATCGCTCACATGGCGAAAAAAACGCGCAGGTGCGCCGATCAACATTTGTCTTGGCTCACCTTGAAAACCCGCCTTAACGAAACTCATCGCACCAATAATGCTCTCGTCACCGATGACAGCGCCATCCATCACTACGCTATTCATGCCGACCAGTGCATCACGCCCAATAATACAACCATGTAAAATTGAGCCATGACCAATATGTCCAGATTCCCGCACAATAGTCTCAACATCACTGTAACCATGCATGATGCAACCGTCTTGAATATTCGCCCCTTTTTCGATGGTTAGGCGCCCATAATCCCCCCGTAATGAGGCATTTGGCCCCACAAACACATCGGCACCAATAATGACATCACCAATCACCACGGCGGAAGGATGAACGTAGGCCGTTGGATGCACCACGGGTGTCACCCCTTCAAAGCTATAAAAACTCATAATCACCTCACAGTCATCCAATCACTGGTAGGATTAGCGCCCTGTCCAGTTTGGCTCACGCTTCTCTGAGAATGCTAAAGGACCTTCCGTTGCATCTTCGGAGTGCAATACAGCCGGGTAGTTTTCTAACACACCACTGCGCATCAATTTATAGCCCTCTTCCACCGTTAATTCTCCGGTTGTACGGAAAATTTCTTTCAGTGCAGCAACGGCTAGCGGTGCGCTTTGTGTGATTTTTTCAGCCAGCTCTCGCGCTTTATCCATTAAATTCTCGATAGGCACCACTTCATTCGCAATACCCCAGCGCAGCGCTTCTTGAGCATCCATTCGGCGCCCTGTCATCACCATTTCATTGACGATAGGCGCAGGCAGAATTTTTGGTAAGCGCAGAACGCCGCCGCTATCAGGCACAATACCTAATTGCGCTTCAGGTAGCGCGAAACTGGCATTTTCAGAGCAGATAATCATATCTGCCGCTAGCGCTAGCTCAAAACCACCACCAAACGCATAACCGTTTACTGCCGCGATCACGGGTTTATTTAAGTTGAAAATCTCGGTTAACCCCGCGAAACCACCCGGACCAAAATCAGCATCAGGGGCTTCCCCTTCCGCCGCAGATTTTAAATCCCATCCCGCAGAGAAAAAACGTTCTCCAGCCCCCGTAATAATGGCTACTCTCAGCGTTGGGTCATCACGGAAATTAAGGAAAACTTCTCCCATTTTAAAACTGGTTTTTGCATCAATGGCGTTGGCTTTAGGTCTATCGAGTACAATTTCTAGCACGGCACCATGACGGGTAACTTTTAATGATTCGCTCATAGTTTAAACCTTTAGGTTGTTATTCGATTATTTCAGATGTTTTTTCAGCACCTTACCAGAGCAATTACGAGGTAAACCTTGACGGACTTCCACCAATGAGGGCACTTTGAACTTCGCCATTTTCGTTTCACAGAAGGCGAAAAACTCTTCTTGAGTTAGCGTAGCCCCCTCTTCCAGCACGATAAACGCTTTGATAGCCTCATCACGAATGGCATCCATCACACCGATAACCGCGACATCCGCAACTGCCGGATGGGACGCAATGATGTTCTCAATTTCACTACAAGAGACATTTTCCCCGCCGCGTTTGACCATATTGCTACTACGATCAACAAAGTAGAAAAATCCATCTTCATCTTGATAAGCAAAATCGCCTGTGTGCATCCACCCTTCACTATCAAAAGTTTTCTCTGTAGCTTCTGGATTGTTGTAATAGGCTTTAAATAAGGTTTTACCCCGCTCGCCTTTTACACATAGCTCGCCAATTTCGCCGGTTTTTAACGGTTGATTATGTTTATCTCGAATTTGAGCTTGATAACCAAATCCAGGGCGTCCAATGGACGGCCAGCGCCGTTCATCCCCAGGTCTATCACCAATCAGCCCAACAATAGTTTCAGTCATGCCATACGATGTAAGAAACCGCGTCACCGCAAAACGATCCATAAACTGTTGTTTTTCTTTGTCACTTAAATTGAGATAGAACATCACTTCCCGTAAACAGTGCGCTTGCTCATTGTCGGCAACTGGTTGACTCATTAAGGTGCGGATCATCATTGGGATCAGCTCCGCCACTGTCGCGCGATGCTTCACAATCTGTTGCCAAAAACGCCGAGCACTGTATTTCTCAAGGAGAACAAAGGTTGCCCCAGCGGAAAATGCCGCCATAGCCGCTGTGCATTGGCAATCGATATGAAAAGCGGGCATCACCGTCAAATAGACATCATCAGAACGTAATGCACATTGCCAAGAGGAGTAATAACCAGCAAAGCGCAGATTATAGTGGGTGATAATGACCCCTTTTGGTTTAGAGGTCGTCCCTGAGGTAAATAGAATTTCGGCAGTATCATCCACACTGAGTTCAACCTGCTCCGCCAGCACAATCGATTGTTGAGCTAGTTCAACGGTAAAGTCAGTTATACCTTGCTGCGTTGGTAATTGGGTGTCTGAAATTAAGAAGATATGTTCGAGCGCTGTTGCTTTGTCATCGACAAGGGTTTGGTAAATATCGACAAAATGGGGACGAGTGACAACCAGCCGGGGTTGGCAGTTTTGGATGATCCACGCGCTCTCTTCATACTTGAATCGCGCATTGATCGGCACCATGATCGCCCCAATTTTGGCAAGACCAAACCAGCAAAAGAAAAACTCTGGGCAATTATCTAAATGTAACGCAACTTTATCCCCTTTTTGGATGCCATAGCTTAAAAAGAGGTTGGCAGTGCGGTTAATCTGCTGATTCATTTCTAAATAGCTGAATTCACGCACATCGCCATCACAGGATTCAAAGATAAGCGCCTTTTTATTGACGTGAGTTTTCGCAAAATCATCCCACATTTGACGCAAATTTTGTTTACCGATTACATCCATTAATTGTTATCCCATCATTTCCCTAATGTCTATTCAGCCCAACAGGAATGATTGAACTGAATAGTCATTGAATTACTCAACAATTTTAGCCAGCCCTTTCTCGACCAGCCCCCTAATCTCATTTTCGTTATAACCAATGTTTTGCAGAATATCCGACGTGTCCATGCCGTGAGATGGCATGCCGCGCCAGATTTGCCCCGGATTGTTTTTGAATTTTGGCATCACATTTGGACCACGACAGGTACGCCCGTCCATGGTTTGCCAACTGGTGATAGATTCGCGGGCAATATATTGTGGATTGGTTTCTAATTCTGGAATGGTAAGCACCTTGGCACTGGCAATATTCAGCTCCGCCAAACGCGCTAAAACCACATCAATGTCACGCGCCCCTAGCCACTCATCTAATTTTTCTTCAACAAGTGGACCATACGGACACTCAACACGGTGAATGAGCTGCGTACCTTCAGGAATTTCCGGTGTACCCAATAAGTGAGCAAGGCCAATATCTTTGAAGATTTCTTGGATCTGAGTGATACCCACAATCTCCATTACGATATAACCGTCTTTACAGCTATAGAGGCCGCAGCCGGCATAATACGGGTCTTTCCCTTTCGTCATTCGTGGGCAAATTTCGCCGCCGTTAAAGTAGTCCATCATGAAATATTGCCCCATACGCAGCATTACTTCGTACATGGCAATATCAATACTTTCGCCTTTACCTGTTTTTTGAACTTTATACAGAGCCGCTAAAGCGGAGGTGGTGGCGGTCATGCCAGAAAAATAGTCTGCGGTATATGGGAATGCCGGCATTGGCTGGTCTTTATCACCGTTTTGAATTAAATAACCGCTGAATGCTTGCGCAATGGTGTTATACGCCGCAAGGTTGGTGTATTGCGGGTCTCCGTATTGTCCGAAGCCTGATAAGTGGGCGATCACTAACTTCGGGTTGTGCTCCCACAGTAATTCATCGGTGATCCCTCTGCGTGCAAAGGCTGGACCTTTACTGGCTTCGATAAAAATATCCGTCGTTTCCATCAGTTTAAGGAACGCTTCTCGACCTTCATCTTTAAAGATGTTCAGCGATAGCGCCCGTAGATTGCGGCGAGATAGTTGCGGGTAGTTAGGTTGAACGCGAATAGTGTCAGCCCATGCGACGTTTTCGATCCAAATAACCTCTGCGCCCCACTCTGCGAACATTTGTCCGGCAAATGGGCCTGCAATTTCAATCCCTGAAAATACCACCCTAACCCCAGATAGCGGGCCAAACTCGGGCATAGGTAAATGCTCTGCCATTTTCTCATCTCCTGTGAAACTAAAGTGATCTCCCGAAAATCTCAGGAGATCAATCAACGACAAACCTCGATTAGCGGTACTGTTTTAGTACGCTACGACCTAATGTCAGTATTTGCATTTCATCTGAACCGCCCGATACACGATCCACACGCAGGTCACGCCAGAAACGTGCGATACGGTGTTCACCTGCAATACCCACACCACCGAGGACTTGCATTGCTGAATCCACAACTGCAAATGCTGCGTTTGCACAGAAGTATTTACACATTGCCGCATCACCAGAGGTGATTAAACCGTTGTCACTCTTCCATGCAGTTTCATATAACATGTTGCGCATCGAATTGAGCTTGATCGCCATATGTGCAAATTTTTCTTGAATTAATTGATAACGACCGATGGCTTCACCAAATTGAACACGTTGGTTGGCATAACGCGCCGCATCTTCAAACGCACACATTGCCGTACCGTAGTTGGTCAATGCCACTAAGAAACGCTCATGGTCAAACTCTTCTTTCACACGGTTAAAGCCGTTGCCTTCACGACCAAACATGTCTTTTTCATCAAGTTCCACGTTGTCGAACGTAATTTCGCAGCAGCTATCCATGCGCAGACCCAGTTTTTCAAGTTTGTTCACCTTGATACCCGGCTTGCTCATATCTAAGAACCACTCAGTGAAAACAGGTTTATCCGGTGAATCCGCATCGCGGCTCATCACCACGATGTATGGGGTGTACGCACTACTGGTGATAAAGCATTTGCTACCATTTAAGTACACTTTTCCATTACGGCGAGTGTATGTCGTTTGTAAGCTACCAACATCAGAACCTGCGCCCGGTTCAGTAATAGCGGAGTTCCACATCTGTTTACCCGTACCACGGAACGCCATGATTTTGTCGATTTGCTCTTGAGTACCTTCACGCAGAACCGTATTAAAACCACCCGGTAATTGGTACAGAACATAAGTAGGAGCACCAAGGCGACCTAATTCCATCCATACCGCAGCAACCGTAATAAACCCCGCATTTAAGCCACCGTGCTCTTCGGGGATCAGCAGGTTATCGATTTCCATATCCGCTAAGGCTTTTACAAAACGCTCTGGGTATTTGCTTTCGCGGTCACATTCAGCGAAATAGCTTTCCCAGTTCTCACTTGCCATCAGTTCACGGATCCCTGCGACAAACAGTTCCTGCTCATCATTCAATCTAAAATCCATATCAATAACCTCTTCAATGTTGTTTCTGAAATATTGTTTCTGAGTAAAATTGTTTCTGATTAAAATTGTTACTTAGTAAATTAATCGTTTTTCCAATGCACTCTTGCATCTTTAATAAAGGAGAGCGTTACCATGATGTTCACGAAAAAAAGTGGGCATCCTCCGGCAATAATCGCCGTTTGAATGGGTTTCAATCCGCCTAATGCCAGTAAGACAATGCCAATCACGCCGACAAGAACAGACCAACCAATACGCACTAATAACGGTGGCTCCTCTCCATCTTTCACTGCGCGACAAGTCGACATAGCGAGAGTGTATGAACAGGCGTTAATCAGTGTGACAGTGGCGATAAAGCAGAGGATGAAGAAGCCCCAAATTGTTACAGTGCTCAAAGGTAAAGCGGCCCAAGTTTCAATGATGGCTCGTGCAACACCGAACTCTTCAATCAACTTAGGAATGTTAATGACATTTTTATCAATCAGTTGGAGCGTGTTACTGCCGAGAATGGTCCAAATTAAGGTAGTACCTGCGGTTAAGCCCGCAACCATACCTAAACACAGTTCACGAACAGTACGTCCTTTGGAAATACGTGCGAGGAAAATACACATTTGAATCGCGTAGATAACCCACCAAGCCCAGTAAAACACGGTCCAACCTTGAGGGAATCCACCTTTGCCAACTGCATCGGTATAGAACAGCATGCGTGGCATATACATTAATAATACGCCGACAGAGTCTGTAAAATAGTTGGCGATAAAGCTCGCACCACTGACAATAAGCACCCATCCAAGCATTAAGAAACTTAAATAGCTGCGTACATCACTGGCGGCTTTCACCCCTTTTTGCAGACCAAATGCTACACACACCGCATTGAGGATGATCCAGCAGAAGATAATGATCGCATCAAGCTGCAAGGTATGTGGAATACCGAACAGATATTGAATACATTCAGTCACCAGCGGTGTTGCCAGACCCAAGCTGGTTCCCATCGCTAAGATCAATGCAACCAAATAGAAGTTGTCGATAATGGTACCGAACCAGCCATTGGCACGCTTCTCACCCACTAGCGGAGCCAGCGTACTACTTGGGCGGATCACATCCATTTTACGAACAAAGAAAAAGTAAGCGAAAGCAACAGAGAGGAAGCTGTAAGTTGCCCACGGCAGCGGTCCCCAATGGAACAAGCTGTAAGCTAACCCGATACTTTTGGCTTCATTAGAATACGGTGCAAAATCAAACGGCGGCGATGAAATATAGTAATAAATTTCAATCGATCCCCAGAACAGCACCGCGGCTGAAGTACAAGATGCGAACATCATAAAAATCCAGCCTGCACGGCTAAATTCAGGCTTTTCATCCCCTAAACGTTTCTTCGCGTAAGGTCCAAAAATTAACCAAAACCAACCACCAAACATAATGACCATATACCATTCAAATGCCCATCCCCAGACATTGGTGACATAGCTAAAGACTTGGTTAATCACTTCGTTTGATGCATCGAGGTCACGTACTGTTAACCAGCACAGTAACCCGACAATAATTAATGGTGGGAAAAAAACTTTCGGTTCTATTCCGACCTTTTTATTTTCTTTGCTCATAGGTCTATTCCAATTTATTATTTAATACATAAGTTTTAAAACAATAAATATTTAACATTCATTTAATGACTTCTAAATAAACGCCTCTTAAATATGCCCAATTAC
>NZ_JAERJY010000050.1:0-21422 GCF_018257375.1 Providencia sp. JGM181
ACTAATACCTCTATTAGTGGATATAATAAAAGGAGCATAATTTGATAGAATTTATAAACTCAATCAGCAATCTTATTTGGGGCTCGTTATTAATTTATTTATTATTGGGAGCCGGTTTATATTTTACAATACGATCTAAATTTATTCAGTTTAGGCATTTTGGCCACATGTTCGGAGTACTGAAAAATAGCACTCAATCGGACAGTTCAGGTATTTCTTCATTCCAAGCACTATGTACCAGCCTAGCGGCGCGAGTTGGTACTGGAAATCTAACGGGTGTTGCTATCGCGATTACGGCAGGCGGCCCTGGCGCTATATTCTGGATGTGGGTGGTTGCATTACTAGGAATGGCAACGTCATTTGTCGAATGTACATTAGCGCAGCTTTATAAAACCAAAGATGACCAAGGTAACTATCGCGGCGGGCCTTCTTATTACATGGAGAAAGGCTTAAAACAGCGCTGGATGGGTGTACTGTTCTCCATCTTCTTAATCATTGCATTTGGTTTGGTTTTTAATGCAGTTCAAGCGAACTCCATTGCACAAGCAACTGCTGTGGCATTTGATTTTAACCCACTCTATGTTGGTATTGCCTTAGTGATCCTCAGTGGAACCATTATTTTTGGTGGATTAAGATCAATTGCTAAAGTCGCCGAATTTGTCGTGCCAATCATGGCTATCGCTTATTTAGTACTGGCTTTCTGGGTTGTCGGTCAAAATATTGATCGCTTACCTGATGTCTTTATGCTGATTTTCCGTAGCGCCTTTGGTTTACAGGAAGCCGCGGGCGGCGCCATTGGTTATGGTATCGCTCAGGCGATGACGCAAGGCATTCAGCGCGGATTGTTCTCGAATGAAGCCGGAATGGGTTCTGCGCCAAATGCAGCGGCATCTGCGTCACCTTATCCACCACATCCTGCCTCCCAAGGCTATGTCCAAATGTTAGGTGTATTCATGGATACCATTGTGATCTGTAGCGCTACAGCCATTATTATTTTGGCTTCAGGCGTGTTAGATGGTCCGGTGGGTAAAATCAATGGTATTGAGCTGACTCAGCTAGCTTTATCTTCTGCGGTAGGCAGTTGGGGAAGTATCTTCGTTGCGATTGCGATTTTCTTCTTTGCTTTTACATCCATCATTGCCAACTATGCTTATGCAGAAAGCAATATGATTTTCTTGGAAAATAATCATACCGCTGGGCTGTTTATTTTCCGCTTAGCGACATTGGGGATGGTGATGTTCGGGGCGCTCGGTGAAATGCCACTGATTTGGAAGCTTGCGGATGTTTCGATGGGCTTAATGGCAATTACAAACTTGATTGCCATCCTCTTATTGTCCGGTGTGGCATTCAAACTCGCGAAAGATTACAACCGGCAGTTAGGTGCTGGAAAAATTCCAACATTTGATATTAATGACCATCCAGAGCTGAAAAAACAGCTTAATGAAGGAATTTGGGAAAAAGAGTCGGTTGAGCAGTGGGTTAAGAACGAAGCCCATTAATTTTGCAATCTCTGGTTGCTGTTGACGCAATTGATCGCAGTTGAAAGCAAATAGAAATAGAAGGCGCTTAGATTTGTTTCTAGGCGCCTTTTTTATTCTTAATTGTCTGCTCAATAAATATAAAAAAACTTGCTTTATTGCCCTTAGAGCGTAAGGTTTTGGAGGAAAATAATAGCCAAGATAAATATGAAATAAGGTGTTGATCAGGAAGATGAAACTCGGACGATACGCAGCAACATTTTACGGGGTCGTATCCATATTATTGTGGAGCACGATGGTAGGGCTTGTTCGCAGTACGAGCGAAAACTTTGGTCCTATTGGTGGCGCGGCACTTATCTATTCGATAGGGAGCCTAGTTTTGGTTGTTGTAATGGGGTTGCCGAAAATTCATCTTTTCCCTAGACGCTATTTGTTTTGGGGGGCGTTTTTATTTGTTAGTTATGAAATTTGCTTTATTTTAGCGCTAGGGCTTGCCAATAATCGTCAGCAAGCCATTGAGCTGGGGATGGTGAATTACTTATGGCCGAGCTTCACAATTGCGTTAGCGGTTTTATTTAATCGACAGCGTTTTAGTTTATTACTGATTATCGGGCTTATTTTAGCGTTTGCGGGTTTATTGTGGGTTATCTCCGGCGATCAACCTTTATCCCTAAACGCCATTCTTTCAAATATTCAAAGTAACCCACTTAGTTACGGCTTAGCCTTTGTTGGTGCATTACTGTGGGCTTTTTATAGCAATATTACGAAACGAATGTCGAATGGCTGCAATGGTATGGTGCTGTTTTTTATCATGACATCGGTCGGATTGTGGATCTTATTTATCTTCTCGACGCCAGCGCCATTTAATATCAATGTGAATAGTGTCAGTTTGTTATTTATCACTGCTATTGCAACCGGCGGGGCAAATGCGCTTTGGACAGTAGCAATCATCAAAGGCAATGTGGCTTTTCTCGGGACATTGTCCTATTTCACTCCTGTTATCTCTACAGCATTTTCTTCAATGCTCTTGAGCACCGCATTAACTTTGGGCTTCTGGCAAGGCGTCTTGATGGTTACCATAGGGTCAATCACCTGTTTTATTGCCACAAGGCGCTGAGTTATGTTTGGGCGTGTAACGAACACTAATAGCGCCGAGGATAAAAATCACGCCAAGTAGCTGCAATACCCAATGTTCTGGTAAGCCATGTTGAACAGCTTTACTGTTCCAACCTGAAAAAGCCCATCAAGCAAATAACAAGCCGAATGTCAGCGATATGCCAACATTCGGCTTTTAAATATCAAGATTAAGCTAAGTTTTGCTCAGCAACAGGCTCGCTTTTCGCGGTCAATTTGCCGATAAACATCGAGATAATAAACGCGATAATGCCTGGAATTAACCAACCCATCCCTTGCTCAAACAGCGGTAAATAAGTGATTAAGTTTGCTTTTATTGATGCGCTCAAGAGTTCCATATTATTCAGCGTATCGAATAGGCTCATCAGCACAACTACGCCAATGGTGATCCCATAAGTGACTCGAGGAGCAGCCATAAACTTGCGCGCAAATTGCAGGAACACGATAGTGACCGATGAAGGATAAATCATCAGCAGCGCCGGAATGGTGACGCGCAATAAGGTGTCGAGACCAAACGTGGACACGACGGTGGTTAGCATTGTGAAGAAAACTACCCAGAAGCGATAACCTAAACGGTGATGGAAAGTCGCAAAGTAATCCGCACAGGCGCTGGTCACACCCACTAATGTGGTCATGCTTGCCAGTAATACAATTCCGCACATGATCCACGTACCTACCGCACCAAACAGGACATCGACGTAACGAGAGAAGATCTGTCCGCCATTGGTGGCTGTATTCGCCACTTGTTCACTGGTCGCGCCTAAATAGAACAGGCAGATATACAACGCCGCGAGTAAGCTTACTGAAATTAAACCCGCTTTAATCGTGATAGTCGCGACTTGGCGAGGTTCAGTGATCTGTTTCGATGCTAATGCGCGCGCCACAATCCCTCCAAACGCCATCGCTGAGAGGACATCCATGGTTTGATAGCCATCAATCACGCCGCCAAAGAAGGCAAACTCAGCATACTGTTTAACTGGCGGATTCATGTCAGAAAGCGGGTTAATGACCACAGCAATTCCCACAACCACTAACAAAATAAGTAACGCCGGAGTCATAAACTTACCAATCGCGCTGATCATAGTGCCTTGCTTCAACATGAAGAACATCGAGGTGAAGTTAAAAATGAGTGCGAAAGTGAGATGAGAGAATGTGCTTTTTTCAACGAAGCCTAATGGTAAAAAGCCCATTTCAAATGCGGTATTCGTCACCCTTGGCATCGCAAATGTGGAGCCGACAATTAGGTAGAGTGCAACCCAGAAAATGACCGCAACCCATTTAGGCAAATCAACAGAAAGCTTTTCACCACGTCCTTTTACTGCAACTGTTACTAAGGTTAAGAAGGGTAATAGAACACCGGTGATCAGAAAACCTAATGAGGTATCAAACCAGTCTGTCCCTGATTGATAGCCTGCCATCGGTGGAAAGATGATATTTCCCGCGCCTAGAAATAAGGCGAATACCATCATCCCCAGAATTAACATATCTTTAGTCGAAAACATTTTACTACCTGTTAGTGATGTGGGTTTTATTGTACTTATAGATGAATGACAATTTTTTAAAAGAGGCAGATAGTATCAAATTTGGAAGAGTAAGTAAGGTAAAGGATAAAATAGCCCTAAGAGAAAGACAGGAGATGGATATGCCAGAATGGGGATGTCTAGGCATATCCAGTTAAATTGTATTTTGGTCTAGAGATTTGAACTCTAAATTAACTGCTCACTAGATAATAAATTTGTTTATTGCGATAGCAACACCATCACAATCGTTGGTGTCGGTGACAAATTTCACTATTTCACGAATATGTGGTGCAGCATTTCCCATTGCAACCGAAACACTCGAATACTGTAGCATGGCAACATCATTATTTTGGTCACCGATGCTCATGACTTTATCCGGCGTGAGAGATAATTTCTCACATAACACTTTTAGTGCAGAGCCTTTGCTTACATCCTTATTCGAAACTTCAAGGAAATAAGGACTAGTTTTGATCAGCGAGTAGTTTTCAAAGGTATTTTCAGGAATATAGCTGATACCTACATCCAGTTTTTCGGGATGGTCAATAATCATGATTTTGGTAAAACTGAGCGAGCTATCCATTTCGTTAACCGGGCAATACACCAGAGGGGTATTGGTGAAATAGGCATCATGAATGGTATAGCGGCTAATATGACGATTCGCAGTGAACATGGTGTTGTCTGCAAGGGCGTGCATATGAACCCCCACGTTGTTAGCTAGTTCAGCAAAATATTGATAATCTTCAAAATCTAACAAGTTTTCATACAGGTGACTGCCATCATTGGCTTGATGGATCACGCTGCCATTGTTACTGATACAGTAGTTGCTGGCAGTATCTAATCCAAGTTCTTGAAGGTAGGGCAAAATACCAGAATAGGGGCGACCTGAGGCAAGGACAATTCGCACACCTTGTTTGTGCGCGCGGGTAATGGCTTCTTTCACTGCGGGAGAAATTTGGTGCTGCGAATTGAGTAACGTGCCATCTAAATCAATGGCGACCAGTTTGATTGACATCAATGCCTCCTAAAATAGAACTTTTACACGTACCTTACTCTGATTATCGAGAATGTAAATTATCTAAGAGGGCAACGGATAAGTTGCTCAGTAAAAAGGATGAGAATACCCATGTTTTATCGCATTAAAACTGAAAAAATGCAGGTTAATGCGCGTAAAACAAATTCACTCATCATCCGGGATTAGGTGTAATGGCTCTTTTACATCCAAATGAATTTGGTCATTTTGACGAAAATCAAACGGCGTAATGCCATATTCTTTGCGGAACATATAGGTAAAGTGGGATTGCGAGCCGAAGCCAAAATCTAACGCAATATCAAAAATACTTTGGCTGCTGTTTCTTAATAAATTTACGGCGCCAGCCAGTCGGCGCTGACGGATATATTTTCCTAAGGAGATTCCTGTGACCTCCTTAAAGATTTTTTGCATATGCCAAAGGGAATACCCAGAATAGGCAGCGAGTTCTTCCAAATGGATGACTCGACCTAAATGCTCTTCGATCCATTTACTTAGAGCATTAACAAGTGCTACGTGGTTATCTTGTGCCATCTCAAATTCATTCTTATTTTACGGTAACCGAAGTATACACAACTTCATTTCACCATGACAAAGGTTGGTTGTGCGGTATTACAGATTTATGTATAAAAATCACACAATAATAGCCAGTTATTTATCAAGAGCTGCAAAAATAAACAATTGTTTTCTTGAAAACGATGAATAGCCCATTTTACGAAACTAAAGACGATAATATCGATTAATATTGCCAGATGATGTGACTATTAAGAACCCCATTATCTATGCGAAATATGCTATTAATCATCAGCATTGTAATTATTTGTGCTTTTTTATACCTCTTGGCGATGAATAATCTCTGCGATCAGGGCGGGGATGATTTTCAACTCGGTGTTTGCCGCGTGACGGGTTTGTTACCATTTTGAGTTTGCATTTTGCAACGTCTTACAGGATATTAGTTTGTCATTATTTGGAAACATTAGAAGACAGGCAGAAAGCCAGCTTTACAGTTGTATAATTGCGAGTGGAGTTCATGCAAAAATTCAAATAAACTTGCGTGATTATCACAACTGTGGACGATAACAAAAAGCTAGAGGATGAAGGGTAAAGATATGGCGCAACAGACGCTAAAGCGCGGATTGAAAAACAGGCATATTCAGTTAATTGCCTTGGGGGGCGCTGTCGGTACAGGGCTATTTTTAGGGATAGCAACCACCATCCAAATGGCAGGTCCGTCGGTACTACTTGGGTATGCATTGTGTGGATTTATCGCTTTTCTGATCATGCGTCAGTTAGGTGAAATGATTGTTCAAGAGCCTGTTGCAGGGTCATTTAGCCATTTCGCATTCAAATATTGGGGCGGTTTTGCCGGGTTCCTCTCGGGTTGGAACTACTGGGTGATGTTTATCCTCGTGGGGATGACTGAACTGACCGCTGCGGGTAAATATATGCAACACTGGTGGCCTGAGTTACCTATTTGGGTTTCGGCACTGGTGTTTTTTATTGCGGTTAATGCAATTAACCTGATTAATGTTCGCTCTTATGGAGAAACGGAATTCTGGTTTGCGCTGATCAAAGTTGTTGCGGTTATCGCGATGATTTTATTTGGCTGTTACTTACTGTTTAGTGGCCATGGCGGCCCTCAAGCCAAAGTGAGTAACTTATGGGAATACGGCGGCTTTTTTGCCAAAGGCTATAATGGGCTATTAGTCGCGCTGGCGATTATTATGTTCTCATTTGGTGGATTGGAATTAGTGGGGATCACTGCAGCAGAAGCTGAAGATCCAGATAAAAGCATTCCAAAAGCCATCAATCAAGTGGTTTACCGTATCTTAATTTTCTATATCGGCTCACTGGCGGTATTACTGGCGCTGTATCCGTGGGTGCAACTGGATGGCAAAACTAGCCCCTTCGTACTGATTTTCCATGAGCTGGGTGATTTACTCGTTGCCAATGCATTGAACGTGGTGATTTTGATTGCGGCTCTGTCGGTTTATAACAGTGGGGCATACTGTACTAGCCGTATGCTGTATGGTTTAGCACAACAAGGTAACGCACCGCGCTTTATGGCAAAAGTGAATAAAGGCGGCGTGCCTGTAATGGCGCTTATTGTT
Organism: Providencia sp. JGM181; assembly: GCF_018257375.1. Taxonomy (NCBI): domain Bacteria; kingdom Pseudomonadati; phylum Pseudomonadota; class Gammaproteobacteria; order Enterobacterales; family Morganellaceae; genus Providencia; species Providencia sp. JGM181. Next base: position 7,271 of record NZ_JAERJY010000050.1, read on the forward strand.
TCAGGTATCGCGACTTCTGGCGGGATCTTGATTAACTTCGTGATGGAAGGCAAGGCGTTTGAATTACTGATGTCCTTGGTGGTCACCACGTTAGTTTTAAACTGGATTATGATTTGTGTTTCTAACTTGAAGTTTAGGGCTGCAATGAATAAACAGGGTATTGAAACGAAGTTTAAGAGTATTTGGTATCCGTTTGGTAACTATCTGTGTTTAGCATTCTTGTCGCTGATTTTGATTATTATTCTGACAATGGATGGGTTACGCGTTTCTGTGCTGATTATGCCTCTTTGGATCGCGGTTCTGTGGGTTGGTTATCAATTCTCAGGTGCTAAAAAACAAGGTGTAGAGAGCAAAGCGTTATAGCCTTATCAATCAGTAAAAGACCAGATAAATAAAAAACAAAAAACCGGTAAGATTTTTAATCTACCGGTTTTTTTATGCTTGCTTTTTGGTCAATCAGCCTCTAGCGAGATGAGTTCAAACGCTTACCACTGCCAACGTAACCAAGCAAACAGGACGTTACCGTTATTGTATGTTCCTGGAATATAGGTCGCTTGAACAGAAAGCTTATCATATTCAATAGAAACTAAAGGCAGAGGCGCAGGGAGTGGAATATAGCTATATTCCTCACGCGCGGTAATACCTAATGTGAATCCCGCACCCATACGGAAGCCATCAAGATCGCCCGGGATCCACATTTTTTGGAAACCATAACCCACGATTGGCTCGACTTTATTATGGGAATCCATAAATGCCATTGCGTAGAGTGCATGCCAGTCATTATCTTCATCATAACGATATTTACCGATACCAAAGCCCCATGGCTCTTCATTATAGGTATCTGTTTTTTCTTTATCGTACATAAGACGGTTATGCCAAGTGAAGAACGGGATATACAGCTCATATTTGTCAGAATCCCAAGTGGTGCTGACATTATTAGTGAATTTATCCCATAAACCGACTGACTGCTCTTCAGCAAATGCAGGCGATGACATGCAGATTGAAGCGCTCAGAATTGCCGATGCGCCTACAACCAACTGTATGTTTTTATTAACTCTCATTGTGGATCCAATCTAGTTTTATCTGATAGATGAGTCATGATAGACATTGACAATGATGACATCATTATCGCAATTGTAATAATTGTAGTGGAAATTATTTTAATAAAGATAAGCTAAATAGGACAGCAATAAATGGTTAAATTAGGATAATGACGTATTGGGATCGTAATTTGCTGTAAGGAATCAACTCAATATTGATATCAATTTTTTGATATTAGAATGAATCAATTAGCTATAACCATTTGATTATTAATTATAAAAATCCAATTTATTTTTGATGAAAATCAATCGCATTTAATTATTGAAGACAATGGATAATCTGCTAGTAATTAGCATTGCGTATGAGACAATTCATTTAAGGACGTTATTTAATTAACTTAATGATTTTTATTAAGTTAAAAAGACGTAATAAGCGCAATATGACTAAGGTCAATTATCTTTCTAAAGACAATTGTTTTACTGAAGACAATTATTTTACTGAAGACAATGGAGAGGGCACTAATGAGAGTGAATGCATTAACGATTGCGGGAACGGATCCATCTGGTGGAGCTGGTATTCAAGCAGATCTGAAAACATTTTCCGCACTCGGTGCGTATGGAACCAGTGTGATGACTGCGCTGGTGGCACAAAATACGCAAGGTGTTCAAGCCATCCATAATATCCCTTCAGACTTTGTTGCGGCCCAATTGAACTCTGTTTTAAGTGATGTCCGTATTGATGCCGCGAAAATCGGCATGTTATCTAATCGAGGCAATGTTCAAGTTGTCGCCAATGCGTTGAAAAAAACACCCGTGCCTTATGTGGTGCTCGATACAGTAATGGTCGCCAAAAGTGGAGACCCGCTATTATTACCGGACGCGGTGGAAACCCTAAGACGCGAGCTTTTACCTATGGTTTCGTTGATCACGCCAAATTTGCCCGAAGCAGCCGTATTACTTGATGAGCCGATGGCGCAAACGGAAGAACAAATGCGTGAGCAAGGGCAACGCTTATTGCAATTGGGTTGCCAGAGTGTCTTGATGAAAGGCGGGCACTTAATCGATTCTCAAAGCCCTGATTGGTTGATCACCCCAGAAGGGGAATGGCGCTTTACATCGGTACGTATCGATACCAAAAATACTCATGGAACAGGATGCACGTTGTCAGCAGCGTTAGCCGCACTGAGGCCGCGTTTTGAGGATTGGCAACAAACAGTTGTGGAAGCAAAAGCCTATTTGCAAGGGGCGCTAGAGCAAGCGGATAGCTTAGAAGTTGGTAGTGGTTTTGGGCCTGTACATCATTTTCATCGCTGGTGGTGAGAATTTTGAGGGACTAGAAAAAAGAAATGGCTAGCTCAAGGGAGATTGAGCCAGCCAAGGAGGTGGTTCCTAGTCTTAATTTATGACTTTCTAGTTCTTCGTTTTCGACAGTGACTATACGATATAGAATAACCAATTGATGTGATCTGTTGCATAAATTTGGATATTGAGTGCACTTTTTAACGAAACTGTCAATAACGAGAATGATTCTCAACTAAAATAAAGCATAAAATGGCCGTTTTTTACACGAATACCTAAGAAAAAACCCATAGTCATCGACCATGGGCTTCTATTTAGTAAAACGTGTTTAGTAATAAGCGATGGAATGCTTAGTCAGTTTACGCTTTTTCTGCTTTTACGCTTTTTCTTCTTGGGCTTGGTGCGGATCTCGAGTAGTTGTTCCTGCAAGATTGCGGATCAACAAACCAAAATTCACATCCACATCTTCAGGAATTGGCAGATAAACTACATGTCCATTACCTGGAGCAACTTCAATAGATTCACCTTTGCGGTTAGTTAATGCATCCAGAGTAAAGACGATATTACCTGACGGTGTCATTAACTCTAAGCTGTCACCGACGCTAAATTTGTTTTTCACATCGACTTCCGCTAAGCCATTCACTCGGTTGCCTGTGAATTCACCGACAAATTGCTGGGTATCCGAAACGGAATAGCCATATTCATAGGTTTGGTAGGCATCATGGGTGTGACGACGTAAGAAACCTTCGGTATAACCACGGTGTGCTAATCCTTCAAGGGTAGAAAGCAGGGTTGGGTCAAATGGCTTACCCGCTACCGCATCATCAATGGCGCGGCGATATACTTGGGCTGTACGAGCACAATAATAGAATGATTTAGTACGACCTTCGATTTTCAGTGAATGAACGCCCATTTTGGTCAGTGTTTCAACGTGTTCGATGGCGCGTAAATCTTTTGAGTTCATGATGTAAGTGCCATGTTCGTCTTCAAAGGCGGTCATGTATTCGCCCGGACGCATCGCTTCTTCAATCATGTAAACTTTATCGGTTGGAGCACCTTCACCGAGTGTTGGCGCCACGTTTTTAACGGGGATTGGCTCATGGACATGCACGATGTTACCTACATCGTCTTCTTTGCCTTCTTGAACTTTATATTCCCAGCGACACGCGTTAGTACAGGTACCTTGGTTAGGGTCACGCTTATTAATATAACCAGACAGCAGGCAGCGACCAGAATACGCCATACACAGAGCACCGTGTACAAAGACTTCCAGCTCAATTTCAGGTACTTGCTGGCGGATTTCAGCGATTTCTTCCAACGATAATTCGCGGGATAAAATCACGCGAGTTAATCCCATTTGTTTCCAGAATTTCACAGAAGCCCAGTTGACGGCGTTAGCTTGAACCGATAAGTGAATATCCATCTCCGGGAAGGCTTCACGTACCATCATAATCAGACCAGGGTCGGACATAATTAGGGCATCGGGACCCATTTCAATCACGGGAGTCAGGTCACGAATAAAGGTTTTTAACTTGGCGTTATGTGGCGCGATATTGACGACCACATAGAATTTTTTACCCAGCTCGTGGGCTTCGTTGATCCCTTTTGCGAGATTCTCATGGTTAAATTCGTTATTGCGCACGCGTAAGCTATAACGTGGTTGGCCAGCGTAAACCGCATCGGCGCCGTAAGCGAAAGCATAGCGCATGTTCTTCAAGGAACCTGCTGGGGATAATAATTCTGGTGTAAACATGTTAGTTCTCAGTCTGATGTCAGGTCAGCACCAAGCCGGATGGCTTGGTGTAAAAATTCGAGGGTGGGGATTTTAACGCTAAATGACGGGAATGCCAAATTTCCCATGTAAAAAACAGGGTTATAATTTTGTTACAGAAACGCTGGCAGCAATTAGATGTCGTCCCAACGATAGCCTAAACCATAGATGGAGCGGATAAAGGTTTTTTCGTCATCCAACGATTCGAGCTTACGGCGTAAATTTTTGACGTGGCTATCAATGGTTCTGTCGGTGACCACACGATGGTCATCGTACAAAATATCCAGCAATTGATCCCGAGAAAACACGGTACCTGCGTTATCTGACAAAAACTTTAGCAGGCGAAATTCTGCGGGGGTCAATTCCAGTAATTTATCGCCATAACGGACTTGGAACGCATTTTCATCGATAATCAGTTGAGTTTCTTGGCTACCTGTAGATGAAGGGACTTTTTGGCAACGGCGTAAAATCGTTTTCACTCGGGCGACCACTTCTCGCGGACTAAACGGCTTACAAACGTAGTCATCGGCGCCAATTTCCAGCCCTAATAAACGGTCAATTTCTTCTGTTTTAGCCGTCACCATAATCACAGGAACGTCGCTGAATTTACGCAGTTCACGGCAGACTGAAATACCATCAAGTCCCGGCAACATCAAATCTAATAAAATCAGGTCAGGAAAGTGCTTTTTCACATAGGGGATCACTTCATCCCCGCGCATCAGCAGGGCGGGTACATAGCCAGCGGCTTGCAGATAATCAAACAGTAACTGTCCAAGTTTAGGTTCGTCTTCAACAATCAGAACATGGGCGCTATTGGCTCCCAATAAAGGGGATTCAGGCAAAGACACTATTGCTCCTCCTGCGTCGCAATGGGAATTTGAATGGTTATCTTCACGCCACCGAGTGGAGATGGTGCCGCAGAAATAGTCCCGTTATGGGCTTCGACAATATTATAGCAAATCGCCAGTCCCAAACCTGAGCCGCCACTCGCACGGTTACGAGAAACTTCCACACGGTAAAATCGCTCAAATAGACGCTGGCACTGTTCAACACTTAATCCCGGTGCACTATCTTCCCACGTGATCACTAATTGTTGGTCATGTTGGCTCACGTTGACGGCAATTTTACCGTGAGGATCCGTATAGCGCAGGCTATTTTCCATCAAATTATAAAACAGTTGGTTGATTCGATCAGGGTCAGCGAATAGATGGGAATGGGCAGAAAATTGAGTTTCTAACGTCAGTTGTCTATCTTCCAATCGCCATTTGGCTTGTCCTAAGTTCATCTCGATAATCGGGATAATATCGATAAATTCCATACGGTAAACCAAGGAGCCTCTATCGGATAACGAAAGCTGATGTAGGTCATTGACCAGTTTTATCAGTGTTTGAGTCTCATTGAGTAGGGAATTGATGGTTTCAGGAGTCGCTTGGCGCACGCCATCTTGCACAGCTTCAAGTTCGCCGCGTAAAACGGAGAGTGGGGTGCGTAATTCATGGGAAATATCCGCCATATAATCGCGGCGCATTTGCTCATTTTTTTCCAAAGTCGAGGCAAGATGGTTAAAGTCTTTCGCCAATTGCCCCAACTCATCTTGACCAACCTCAGATACCCGTGCGCTGAAATTGCCTTTAGCGAGCTGTTGAGTACCTTCCAATAATCGGGTGATGGGCTTTAAAAAGCCACGAGCTAAAAATAGGGTCACTAACAGCGCCACGAACAGAGATAGCCCTGCAATTACCCAGCTAATGTGCATCTGCTGGGTATCGAAACGTTGGTCTAATTGGTTGCTGATACCACTTTCATAACTGGCAACTAGCCAGCCGACGGTTGCTCCTCGGCTCGTTTTAACTGGCACGCGGATGACTTGATCCGGTGGGGGGAGGTCACGCCCCCAAATGAGGTTGTCTTTGGTGTCATAAACCCAAAACATACCGCGCATTCGCTTATGACCACCGCCATGACCTTGCCCTTGGTGCTGATTATCGACATTGCGTAAAATACGGAAAAACATCCGCTCATCAACCGCCAAAAAACGCCAACTTTCTCGCTCCTCATATTGTTCGGCAAGCGCCAAAGCGAGTAACTCAGCACGTTGCTGGTCATTCTCTTTTATATAGTCAATAAAACCATGCTGGAAGCCCATTCTGACCCCTTGATGCATGATAGCAACCAGCAGCAAACAGGTGGCAAAGATAGCGATAAATAACCGAGTACTGAGGCTCGAGAGTTTAAGCTTCATGGGATTTCTCCTGTATTGAAGGCGCTTTGCGTGAAAACCGCTGTCTCAGACTATCAAAACTGAGATACACCACTGGGGTGGTAAATAGCGTCAGCAACTGGCTCATGACCAAACCACCAACAATTGCGATCCCCAGTGGTTGGCGTAATTCTGCGCCATCACCTGTACCTAGCATCAAAGGGAGCGCCCCAAAAATCGCGGCAAGGGTCGTCATTAAAATCGGTCTAAAGCGCAGCAGGCTCGCGCGTAAAATAGCTTCTTTCGCCGATAAGTTCGCATTGCGTTGGGCTTGAAGGGCAAAATCTACCATGATAATGGCGTTTTTCATCACAATCCCGATAAGCAACATAATGCCGATTAGAGCAATTAGGCTAAATGGCGTATCAAATAATTCCAAGGCTAATAACGCGCCGACACCTGCGGATGGCAGTGTCGATAAAATGGTGAGCGGGTGAATATAACTTTCATACAAAATACCCAGTACCAAATAGACCGTGACAATCGCCGCTAAGATTAAAAATAACTGAGATTTTAAGGTATCTTGGAAAACTTGCGCTGTTCCTGCGAAAGTACCGCGTACCGTCGATGGAACGCCTAAAGCGGTCATGGTTTTTTCCACCGCCACAATCGCATCGTTTAAGGTATAACCGTCTGCCACGTTAAAGGAAATAGTAGACGCGGCTGATAACCCTTGGTGGTTAACACTTAAAGGTGCATTGGCGGGTTGCCAGCGGGCAAAATAGGAGAGGGGAATAGCTTCTCCCTGTTTATTCACCACAAACATTTTATCCAGCGAACTGACGTCTTGGGTATATTCCGGCGCCACTTCCATCACCACTTTATATTGGTTCATGGCTTCATAAATGGTGGAAATTTGACGTTGACCAAAGGCGTTGTTGAGCAGGTTGTTCGCATCACGCACATCGATACCCAGTTGCGCCATCAAATCGCGGTCATAGGTTAATGCCATCTCCGCGCCTTTATCTTCTTTATCAGAGTTCACATCGGTTAATTGAGGCAAATCCCCCAGCGCTCGGCGAATAGCGGGCTCCCATGAACGTAATGCATCCAGCTCGTCGGCTAACAGGGTGAATTGATAGCTGGCTTCGGATTGGCGTCCGCCCACGCGAATATCTTGAACGGGCATCATAAATAAGTTGGCACCGGGTTCGTTCGCCAGTTTCATGCGCAAGCGATTAATCACGCTGTTGGCACTCTCTTTGCGCTCATCCAGTGGTTTTAAGGAGATAAACATAGAACCGCTGTTGACGCGGCTGCCGCCCGTAAATCCAGTGACGCTATCCACGGCAGGATCCGCTTTCACTTGCTGCATAAAGCTGGTCATTTTTTGCTTCATTGACTGGAATGAGATGCTTTGGTCTGCTCGAACGAATCCCAGTAAACGTCCTGTATCTTGCTCAGGGAAAAAGGCTTTAGGGATCGAAATATACAGATAAACATTCAAGCCAATTGCCGCAATCAGCACCGCCAGTACACTGCGACGATGAGATAGTACCCAATTTAACGTGACGGCGTAACTTTCTTGTAACCGAATAAGAACGCGTCCAAATCCTCGTTGCTTGGTATTAGCAGAGCCACGTTTTTTCAGTAAATGCGCGCACATCATCGGGGTTAACGTCAGCGAGATAATCAATGAAATCCCGATAGCAGTAGAGAGCGTAATGGCAAATTCGCGGAATAATCGCCCAACTAATCCATCCATCAGTAACAGTGGGATAAACACTGCCACTAAAGAAATACTCATAGAAACGACGGTAAAGCCAACCTCAGATACCCCTTTAACCGCCGCGATAAACGGTTTTCGACCATTTTCAATGTGCCGAGAAATATTCTCTAGCACCACAATGGCATCATCCACCACAAATCCAGTGGCGACGGTTAAGGCCATCAATGACAAGTTATTGAGGCTAAACCCGCATAAATACATGGCGGTAAAGGTACCAATTAACGAGACAGGCACAGCAATAGCAGGAATTAAAGTCGCGCGTCCTGAACGTAAAAATAGCAATACGACAAGGATCACCAGCGCAATCGCAATCATTAATGCGCGTTCAACTTCAGCCAATGATGCTTTGATTGTGGGGGTTCTGTCTTGGGCGACTTGTAAATCAATGGCTGCGGGGATCATATCCTTAAATTCAGGGAGTTCCTCGCGAATACGTTTGACGGTTTCAATGATATTGGCACCCGCTTCGCGGCGAATAATGATCAAAACCGCCGGTTCACCACTGGACATCCCTGCGGCTCGCACATCTTGGACGGAATCTTTTACGACGGCCACATCACTGAGTTTAACGGCATTGCCATTGCTGTAATGCACAATAATCGGACGGTAATCGGCAGCTTTTTTCAGTTCGTCATTAGTCTGAACTTGGTAGCGATTATCATCATTATTAATATAGCCTTGGGGCTGGCGCACGTTGGCACTACTGATGGCAGAGCGAACAGCATCAAGGGAAACCCCTTGATTAAATAGGGCGGTTGGGTTGAGTTCCACACGTACAGCAGGAAGAGAACCACCCCCGACGGTAACTTCACTGACCCCATCGATTTGCGCGATACGCTGAGCTAAGCGTGTGGATGCCACATCATACATTTCCCCGGTACTTAAGGTTTTTGATGTGAGGGTTAAAATCATGATCGGCGCGTCAGATGGGTTTGATTTATAGTAACGTGGTCGACTTGGCATGCCGCTAGGTAATAAATTTTGTGCGGCATTCAACGCCGCTTGTACTTCCCGCGCGGCATTATTGATATCTTTGGTTAAATCAAACTCTAAGGTAATGGAGGTTCGCCCTAACGAACTGCTCGAGGTCATCTCATTTAACCCAGCAATACTACCTAATGAGCGCTCAAGCGGTGTCGCGATAGAGGATGCCATGGTTTCAGGGGAGGCGCCAGGAAGTGACGCTGTCACTCTTATCACAGGGTAGTCTACCTGTGGCAATGGCGCCACAGGTAAAAACAGAAAGCTCAATGCACCGCACAGGGTAATGGCAACACTGATTAACGTGGTCGCCACCGGACGGCTAATAAACAAAGCAAAGAAGCGTTTCATTAAGACTCCTGTGCCTTGTGCTCACGGCGATTGAAGCGATGGGCTAAACGGTCAAACATCAGGTAAATCACAGGCGTGGTGAACAGCGTTAAAATCTGGCTCATGATCAGCCCACCCACCATACAGACCCCCAGGGGTTGACGCAGTTCTGCTCCGACACCGGTACTGAGCATCAGCGGCAGTGCACCAAGCAACGCGGCCATGGTGGTCATCAGGATTGGGCGAAAACGCAGTAAACAGGCCTGATAAATCGCATCATACGGGGACAAACCTTGCTCACGCTCTGCGGCGAGTGCAAAGTCAATCATCATAATGGCATTCTTTTTCACAATCCCGATCAGCAAAATAATCCCGATAATGGCGATAACATCGAGCTCATTGCCCGCCATCATGAGTGCGAGCAAAGCCCCCACACCAGCGGTCGGCAAAGTGGACAAAATAGTGATTGGATGAATAAAGCTTTCGTACAGAATACCCAGCACGATATACATGGCGATAATAGCGGCAAAAATCAGCCAAACGGTGCTACTTAGCGCCGCTTCAAAGGCGAGGGTGGCGCCTTGGAATTGTGTCGTTATCGATTTTGGCATCGCTATCTGTTTTTCAGCCAGTTTCACTGCATTGACCGCCTCTTCTAATGAAGAATCTCCCGCTACATCAAAAGAGAACGTGACTGACGGGAATTGATCAAGGTGATTAATCGCCAAAGGTCCATAGCCTTCTTGAATATTCACAAGGGTATTTAGTGGAACAATGGCGCCATCCGTACCTTTCAAGCGAATATCATTGAGCGCATCCATTCCATCACGGGTTTGGGTATTGTGCTCTAAAATCACGCGATACTGGTTAGCTTGGGTGTAAATGGTGGAGATCATACGCTGACCAAATGCGTTATACAGAGCGTTATCGATATTCGACATAGTAATACCAAAACGGCTCGCGGTATCCCGATCCACATTCACATACGCCACTAAACCTTTGTCTTGCCAATCGCTGCTGACATCAATCAATTCAGGTTGCTGACTTAAGGCTTCCTGCAATTTTGGTACCCAAGTGCTGAGCTCATCCAGAGAACCTGCTTGCAGCGTAAATTGATACGGGGTACGGGAAACCTGCGTATCAATGGTTAAATCTTGTGACGGTTGCAAGTAAAGATTGACCCCTGCAATGCCGCTGGTGGCTTGTTGTAAGCGAGGAATAATCGTAGGAACACGATCGTCGCGTTCATCAAGGGGCTTCAATGTGATTTGAATACGGGCGTTATTCAGAGTGGCATTGTTACCATCGATACCCACATAGGTGGTAACGTTCTCAACCGCCGGATCTGCCAGAATAATGCCCGCCACTTCTTGCTGTTTCTTCGACATCGCGGCAAACGAAATGGATTGGCGACTCTCAATCGTGCCTTGAATAATGCCGCTATCTTGCAGTGGGAAGAACCCTTTCGGGATCCACATATACAGCAGCACGGTCAGCACTAAGGTTCCCAGCGCGACACACAGAGTTAACCATTGGTGGTTAAGAATGCGTTTTAGCCAAACACCGTAACCTGCAATCATCCATTCAAAGAAACGCTCACAGGCGATTTCAAAGCGGTTATGTTTATGTTGGGATTCCGGTTTGAGTAAGCGGGCGCACATCATTGGGGTGAGGGTGAGGGATACCACCGCAGAAATCAAAATTGCCACTGCTAATGTAATCGCAAACTCACGGAATAGGCGCCCGACAATATCCCCCATAAACAGCAGCGGGATCAGCACGGCAACCAAAGAGAATGTCAGGGAGATAATGGTAAAACCGATTTCGCCTGCGCCTTTTAATGCGGCAACAACCGGTTTATCCCCTTGTTCGAGATAGCGAGAGATATTTTCAATCACCACGATGGCGTCATCCACCACGAATCCCGTGGCGATGGTGAGTGCCATCAAGGTGAGGTTATTGACGGAAAAACCGCAAAAATACATGACGGCAAAGGTGCCAACTAACGATAAAGGTACGGCGATGCCGGGGATCAGCGTCGCAATACCATTACGTAGAAATAGGTAAATCACCATCACCACGAGGGCGATAGCGAGCATTAATTCGAATTGAACATCATTGACAGAGGCGCGAATGGTGCTGGTACGGTCAGTCAAAATATCCACGTTAACGGATGCTGGTAAGCTTTCAATCAATTCAGGCAACAACGCGCGGATAGTATCCGTGGTGCTAATCACGTTAGCGCCAGGTTGGCGCTGAACGTTAATGACAATTGCTTGTTGGCTATTGGCCCATGCACCGAGATAGGCGTTCTCAGCGCCTTGTTCAATGGTGGCAATATCTCCCAAACGAACAGGGGCGCCATTTTGGAAAGCCACAATCAACTTGCGGTAATCCTCAAGGGATTTCATCTGGTCATTGGCAGATAACGTCACAGAGCGGGTTGGACCATCAAAACTCCCTTTTGCGGAGTTGACGTTGGCATTATTGATAGCGGTGCGGATAGTTTCGCTGTCTAACCCTTTTGCTGCCATGGCTTGCGGATTAAGGTTGACGCGTACGGCAGGGCGTTGCCCCCCCGCTAAGGTGACTAAACCCACCCCAGTCACTTGGGAAATTTTCTGCGCCACGCGGGTTTCAATAATATCTTGTACCTGCGTTAACGGCATCGCATCGGAGGTGACGGCGAGCGTTAAAACGGGCGGATCCGCAGGGTTTACTTTGTTGTAAATCGGTGGGTACGGTAAATCGGAGGGCAGCAAGCTGGTGGCGGAGTTAATCGCGGCTTGGACCTCTTGCTCTGCCACATCGAGAGGTAAAGAGAGCTGGAACATTAAGGTGATCACCGACGCGCCGCCGGAGCTGCGTGATGACATCTGTTGCAAACCGGACATTTGACCAAATTGAGTTTCTAGCGGTGCAGTGATAGCCGACGTCATTACATCAGGGCTGGCACCAGGATATAAAGTCACCACCTGAATGGTTGGGTAGTCAACTTCCGGTAATGCTGATACAGGTAAAAACCGATAACCGATGATCCCCGCGAGCAAAATCGCCACCATAAATAAGGTGGTTGCAACAGGGCGCAGAATGAAGAGGCGGGATGGGCCACCGCCTTTATGAGTATCCGGCTGCATTAGGCTTTCTCCGCGCTATTGCGAGGTTTTTTCTCAGCGGAAGCGGGTTTCTTTTCAAGGGTTGAAGCGTTGACCACTTCAACTTTCGCGCCGTCTGTTAGCTTATCGACGCCATCGGTAATGACTTTGGTATTGGCGGATAAACCGCTTTCAATCACGACTTGTTGGCTGTCTTGAATGCCCACCGTCACAAGGTGTTTCGTCACGGTATCATCGTCGCTCAATACCCAAACATAGTGACCTTCATTGCCCATTTGCAGAGCAGCAGTTGGGATCACGACAGCATTTTGTAAGGTCTCTACCTGCATTTTGACGTTCACAAATTGGTTCGGGAACAGTTTTTGCTCTTCGTTAGTAAAGCGTGCTTTGATTTTCAGTGTACCGGTTGCTGGATCAATTTGGTTATCGGTACTCAATAACTCTCCGCGTGCAATCATGGCAATATTATTGCGATCCCACGCTTCAATCAGGACTTTATTTCCTGCTGCTTGTGCTTGCTGGATTGCAGGAATGTCGCCTTCAGGTAAAGCAAATAGCACGTCAGCAGGTTGTGTTTGGGTGATCACCACAATCGGCGTGGAAGTCCCTGAAGAGATAAAGTTACCCACATCCACTTGTTTTAAACCGATGCGTCCAGAAATAGGGGCGGTAATTTTACTGTAGGTGAGTTGCAGCTTGGCGTTATCAACCGCGGCTTGGTCAACTTTGATGCTACCCTCGGCTTGTAACACAGTAGCCCGCTGGTTATCCAGCTCTTGTTGGGAGATGACTTTGGTTCCCGCCAGTTTTTGGTAGCGGGTCAGGTCTAATCGAGCATTGGCTAAAGTCGCTTTATCTTTAGCTAATTGACCTTCCGCTTGAGCAAGTTGCACTTCAAAAGGACGTGGGTCAATTTGCGCGAGTAAATCACCCGCCTTAACGGATTGCCCTTCGGTGAAGTAGATATTCATTAATTGACCTTCAACGCGGCTAGTGACCGTCACCATGTTAGCAGCCTGTACAGTACCTAAACCGGATAGGAAGCGCGGAACGACTTTTTCTTGGGCAGTAGCAAATTGAACGGGGGCCAGCGGGCGCGATGGTCTTCCGCTTGCTTTTTTCCCTTGTCCGCCTTGAGTTGCACTGGCTGTGGTTGGTACTTCATTTTGGTTATTTTTATGGTAGACATACCAGGTTGCGCCAGCCGCAGCTAACAGAGCAACAAACAGGGCAGAGCGAGTCAAAATTGTACGGCGTTTCTGTGTCGTCATGGTGGGTAATTCGCTTAACTCAAGGTTGAGTAAAATCAGTTAGGAGCCATTCCAATAAATTTAACTGAATATAATAAGGTATATATTAAAAATTAATCAGTTGCGTATTTTAATAGTTTAGCTTGAGGGGAACAAAAGAAAATGGAGGAAATATGAAAAAATGGAAAAGAACGTTAGATAACTGCAAATAATACTTTTCGAAATTAGCGTAGAACTCTTTGTTGTGAAAGCATTTCTCTCATTTGTTGTCCAGATCACTTGCTATGCGCATATTGGCGTAGTGGCTATTTTATATCTATCTCTACAAAACCACCCCTTTTCTAGGGTGGTTTTGTAGAGATAAAAAGACTATTAT
>NZ_JAERJY010000051.1:0-21416 GCF_018257375.1 Providencia sp. JGM181
TTGAATTTATTGAGCTGAGAATTGCACTTGAAGATTTGTTAGCACCAAAATCATGATTATTTTAAAAACAGGCACTACACTAAGCATAAATATCAAGTATACTTAAGTTAACTTAATTCGCTTTATCACTGAGTGTGTGAGGGTAATATGAAACTGTATATCTATGATCATTGTCCATTTTGTGTTCGCGCCAGAATGATTTTTGGCTTAAAAAAAGTTGCGGTAGAAGAAGTGATTTTGTTGGATAACGATATCGAAACCCCAACACGTATGATAGGGCGTAAAATGGTACCTATTCTAGAGAAAGAAGATGGTAGCTATTTACCTGAGAGTTTAGATATTGTGCGCTATATTGACCGATTAAGTGAGCCTCGTTTAGCCGCAGGGGAAATTAGCCCTGAAATTGATAGTTGGTATAAAGCAGTTTCGTCGACGGTATCTAAATTAGTGACACCACGTTTTACTGAATCTGAGTTTCCTGAAATAGCGACGGAAGCGGCTAAAACCGCGTATATCCAGCGTGTTAGCAAGTTTCATGGAGATGATTTATCTGTACTGCGTAAAGAAACGCACACGCTGTTGATTGAGTTAGAGCCGCATATGGATCTATTAGATGTATGGCTAGAAAAGCGTAACAAAGCACTTGTAGATATTAATGATTTTATTATCTTCCCTGTGTTGCGTAGCTTAAGTATTGTGAAAGAAATAGGTTTTAGCACCACAATTCATGACTATATGGACCGCACATCAAAAGCGACTGGAATTAATTTGTTATTCAGCCAAGCCAAATAATATTTAAGTAATACCAATATGGACAGATAAAAAAACCGCCAAATTAAGAATGGCGGTTTTTTATCTTGCAATAAAAGTAGAATTACTGCATATAATCACTCAAAATATAAACAAGTTTATAATGCCCTTGCGTCAACGTTAAATGATCTTTGGTTAATGTTACTGTTGCACCATTTGTCAGCATACGATTAATTAAGGTATCCCATCGTGAAAGATCTTCATCTACGCACTCTAATTCTGTTTTACTTAATGTTTTAACTTTTAGTGTTGCATTATTAATTGCACCCATTCCATTAAAGTCATTACACATAGAGGCAGAGACAAACATTTTTTCACCGAATGAAATGGACGGTATGGTCTGTTTTTTGGCAATACGCTGACCATCTACTTCAGTTAAGACAAAATTATGATGCATCAGCTGCTGCTCAAGGGATTGCTGACTACTACCTGCTTTTACCTGATGGGTTTGGCAAGCGGCAAGTAACAACCCAAAGAGCGTTAGTGGGATCAATCTTTTCATGATGCGAGATCCAGCTAAGGCTTCACAACGTTCGGGCAATTTTCGCCACGACTGATCTGTTGAATATTACTCAGTGTTGTTAAGCTGATACTTGTTAAGGCTTCTTCGGTTAAAAACGCCTGATGGCCGGTAAATAATACGTTATGACAAGAAGATAATCGGCGGAATATATCATCTTGAATTACATCATTAGATTTATCTTCAAAGAATAGATCTCTTTCATTCTCATACACATCCATACCTAATGCGCCAATTTTTTGGGATTTGAGCGCATTAATCGCGGCAGCCGAATCGACTAAAGCTCCACGGCTGGTATTGATGATCATTACGCCTGATTTCATGCGATTAAACGCGTTTTCATCCAGCAAATGGTGGTTTTCCGGTGTTAAAGGACAGTGCAGAGAGATAACATCGGATTCCCGATACAAGGTGTCTAAATCGACATATTCGGCACCCAGATCAAGGACGGCTTGGCTTGGGTATGGGTCATGAGCCAGTAGGCGCATTCCAAACCCTTTTAAAATTCGTAACGTGGCTTGACCAATTTTACCTGTACCAATAATGCCCGCAGTGCGGTTATGCATGTTAAAGCCAGTTAGGCCTTCGAGAGAAAAGTTAGCATCTCGAGTACGTTGATACGCGCGATGAATACGGCGATTCAAGCATAGCATCATGCCAACAGCATGTTCTGCAACAGCTTCAGGAGAATAAGCAGGAACGCGAACGACTTGAATTCCCAACTCATGGGCTGCATCTAAATCAACATTATTAAAGCCAGCGCAGCGTAACGCGAGAATATGCACATCGAGAGCCGCGAGCTCTTCCAGCACAGCACGGTTTGCTTCATCATTAACGAAAATGCAAACTGCGTCAGCACCGACGGCATTTTTAGCTGTCTGAACCGTTAATGGAAAATCAAAGTATTCAATATTAAAATTAAACTCTGATTGTTGGTTGACCTGTTCCATATGTTTGCGATCATACTGTTTGGTGCTATAGGAAACAATTTTCATCAGAGGAACTCCATAATTTATAGGAACCAATAAATGACAAAGTGTAGGTAAAATAAACAAACCTACAAAAATATGCGTTCAGAATAAGGCAATTAGTGGCGTAAATCACCTCTAAATTAAGAAAATATCTTACTGTTTACGTTTGGTTTTCGTTTGCTCACTATCTTTAACAAAGACAGCCATTTTTAGTGTTAAAATAATGCAACTGTTAAGTTTTGTTTTTCTTCTTTTACAGAATAGATTGGTTTTAGAGAATAAAGAACGTTAAGGAGCAGCGTGAAAATTTGCATTATTGGTATATCGGGAGCAGGAAAAACAACGCTCGCTCAGAAGTTATCGGAAGAATTTAATCTCACTGCATATGGCTACGATGACATTTATTGGAATAAAACCCAAACGGAGTACGTTAAAAATTCGCCGGAAACCATGAAATCACTGATTTCGGAGATAAAATCTAAAGAAAGCTGGATAATGGAAGGCTCTTATGACAAGCGTTTAGCGCCTTTTTTTGCGGATTGCTCATTAATCATTCGGCTCAACATTCCTTATCGAGTTTGCGCTTTTCGGATCATTAAACGCTTTTTAATATCGCAATTAAAGGGCGTGCGACCAAAAGAAACCTTCATGAATACGTTAGAATTACTGCGTTTCGCTAAACAATTTGATCAGCGATTGGATGATTTTTTTGCAGCTAATCCGATGTTTGCCGAAAAAGTGAAGGTTGTGCATGATGCACCATCATGTTCTCGTGCAATTGCCAACTATGCAGCATCACATAATCATTAAGAACTGACTGAAAATAATGAAGTAACGGAGTGAACATATAGGGTTAAGTTGTTCATTTCTGCTTTAAAAGATTAGAATATATTTATCTAAATAGAGAAAGTTATTATGGAAATGACCTACATCGCAATGCAAGTCGTTGAACTGCTCGTTCCAATGCATCCTTTCGCTTTATTTTCATCCATCTCATCAATGATATTTATCGCTGCTTCATGAAGATGATGCTCAGAGAATATTTATGAAACGGGCAATAAAAATACTGTTTTTCTTATTAGGAGTGAGTGTTGTGCTCCTAATCATATTATGGTCAACATTAACCCGTTGGGCGCCCGTTGTTGCGAGTCATTTTTTACCGCCAGCAGTGACGCTGTCACTTTCTGAGCCACAACTTGTTAATCATCAAATTAGATTTCCGAGTGTGGGATTAAGTGCAAATAATTGTTCTCTTGTCACAGTAACGGATGCCCGAATCTCTTTTTTCCCGATTAGAGCCAAAATTGATGGGCTTGATGTTAATGCGGAATGTTTGGATAGCATCAAAACGAGTGAGGAGTCACCAAGTTCTCCTATCAATATCACAGAGATACTGGATGCACTCCCTAAATTTTCACTCGTCATTGATAAAATCACACTGCATTCTTGGGAACAATATCAAGGGAGTTTATGGTTACGCAGTACCGCTGACTCTCCACTTATGTTGGATTATCAAGGGGAAAATGTACGGGTTTCTTCTTTTGTTAATTCACAAAATCAGCTGATTGTGCAGCAATTTTCGGCAACATTACCTCAGAGCACATTAGCGTTAGAAGAGTTGCAAACACTGGATCAACGTAAGCCACAAGAAGAACCTCAACATATTGAATTAACCGCGCAATTGGCTTTACCTCTGACGACGGCTCAACTGCCTGAAACGGGAGATATCGAAGCTCAATTTAAGCTTATTGAGTTAAATAAACGCTTAAATACAAAACTGCATTGGCAGCGCGACCAAGGCTTGCTGACCGTTACAGATCTTGAGCAGCGGCAAGAATTATTTCATCTTCCATGGCAGGTTTCATCATCACAAGTGATCGTAACGGATGGCCAATGGCGCTGGGATGACGCACAAATTCCACTTCATGGTGGAATTGCATTTCAAATTGATAACTGGAATCAATCCTTGAGTGAGTTTGTGGTTTCAGGACGTTTGAACATGTTGACTGATGCAAAAAAAGGAAAAGCTAACTTAGTCCTTACCCTTGAACCTAGCCGTATCAATCTCCTCGATGCAGATATTGATTTTAGACTCAACGGTCAAGTGAAATACGATGACATGGTGCTGGATATCAATTTGCCAGCAAAAATTGCAGGTCAGTTGGTTTCACCCACCGTTGCATTTATGCCCGGCTCATTAATGAGAGCCTATGGGCAGGTTTCACCGACAATTCTGTTACGGGAAATACGCTTACCTTTGGCGGGTGCGCGTTTAAATGCCGATGGAATTTCGGGGCGCTTACAAGCGATTTTAAAAGTAAAAGAACAGTACTGGGGGGATTTTGATATTCACCTCGATGGTAGCGCGAATAAGTTTAATATTGATAAAGGTAAATGGTTCTGGAATTACTGGGGAAATGCTCAGCTACCTGCGTTAGCCGCTCGTTGGGATGTGAAAGGTAACGGTAATTGGCAAGATACACAATTAACGCTCAATAGTTTAAATACGGGGTTTGACCAAATTAAATATGGTTTACTCTCCATGTCTGCTCCACGTCTTAAATTGACATCCCCGTTGGTTTGGCAGCGAGATCACGCAAAAGCGGATTTTTATGGGGCGTTGCAATTAACCAGTAATCGAATGTTATTTGGTGCAGATAGCTATTTGCCTAAAATTACGGTGAATGCGCAACTTAAAGGAACATCCCCAGCCAGTTTTCAGTTAAAAGGGGATTTAAGTACTAGGCAAGTAGGGCCTATCGTCATATTTGGGCGCTGGGACGGTGAACGTCTGCGTGGTGAAGCACGTTGGCCTGAGCAGTCAGTGAAAGCATTTCAAACATTAATTCCGAAAGACCTAAATATTGAATTACGAGAAGGTAAGCTATTTTCTCAAGCCGCTTTTTCCATGACTCCAGAAAATGGTTTTATTGCGGGTGGGCATTGGCGAGTGCAAAATACGAGCTTATGGATGAAGGATGGTGAGCTTAATGGTTTGGATTTTGTCTTACCATGGAAATTGCATAATAGTACGTGGACATTAGGTGAAAAATCGCCCGTTGAATTACGAATAAAACATGTCACGAACTTATTCGAATTCACCGATATCAAAGCGGATTTATCGGGAACGTATCCGCCAACGGAAACCCACCCGATCCAGCTTAGTAATGTTGGTTTTAAAATGTTAGGCGGTGAAATTAATCTCGATTTACTTCGCTGGCCACAAAATAAACCCGCGACGATAAGTGTCCACCAAGTGGAACTTAGCGAGTTATTCACAAAACTAAAAGTTTCACAATTTGCGGTTTCTGGTCGAGTAAATGGCGAGTTACCATTTTACCTGAATAATCCTGATTGGATTATTAAAGGGGGATGGATGGAAAATAGCGGACCTTTGACATTACGCTTAGATACCAATTTCGTGGAGTCCATTGCCAAAGATAATATTTCAGCGGGATCGGCGATTGGATGGCTACAATATCTTGAAATTCAACGCAGTCGTACCGATGTGAATGTCACAAACTTGGGATTGCTCACTATGTCGACTATTCTTGAAGGGTATAACACCAAAGAAGCCAAAAAACGTGAAGTTCACTTAAACTATCACCATGAAGAGAATATTTTTCAGTTATGGCGCAGTTTACGTTTTGGTACTGGCTTAGAAGAATGGCTCGAAAAGAATATATAAAAGGGAAAAGGACTAACGTGAAAACATTAAAACTGATCATGATGATGGCAATGGCGTCGCTATTAACGGCATGTTTACGCGTAGAGGTCGCTACGCCAGATAAACCAATTAACATCAATATGAATGTTAAGATTGAACATGAAATCCAAATTAAAGCGGACCGACAAGTCGAAGAGTTATTAAAGGAAAACAGCGATCTATTCGGTGAGGTACCTGCAAAATGATTAACTGGTTTAAAGTCGTCACGTTATGTTCCACATTAAGCATATTTTCTGCATTTGCTCTGACTGTGGAAGAAGGTAAAACTCACGGTCTGGTAGGGGAAACCTTATCAGGATATTTGGCGGTAATTGACCAAAGTAGTGCAGATGCAAAGCAATTGGTTGAACATATCAATACTGAAAGAAAAAACCGATATACAGAAATTGCAGATAAAAATGGGCTTAAAACCAACGATGTCGCAAGAATGGCAGGGCAAAAATTGGTTGAACGTGCACCCGCGGGAGAATATGTACGCGGTATTAATGGGCAATGGATGCTGAAAAAATAAAAATGCGCACTATTTTTAATTTTAGATGAAATAAGTGCGCATTATTTTCGATGCTAAATTAAGAACCAGCAATAAAGCGTTATTTAACAAGGTATACTGTTAAGCAATCAGTGAATCAATATGGTTTTTCGCATGTGATTGCGCTTTCTCTGCTGATTCAGCGCCTAACGAGGTGCCTTCCGCGAAAACAAACTCAATGTTTTTAATGCCAATGAAATTCAAAAATAGGGTGATGTAAGGCACCATGATATCCGTTGGTGTATCTTTATAAATCCCGCCTCGGCTAGTCAGAACATATGCACGCTTATTGGTTAATAGCCCCACAGCACCTTGTTCGGTATATTTAAAGGTATGACCAGATCGAGCGATAAAATCAAAGTAATGTTTCAGCTGAGAAGGCACTGAAAAATTGTACATCGGTGCGGTGATCACTAAAACATCGCTTTGTTTAATCTCATCAATGAGTTGATTTGATAGGTTTAAATGTGCTTGTTGCTGCTCAGTTTTAGTGTCAGTAGGTGCAAAAGCTGCTAAAATTTCGCCATCAATCGCAGGGATCGGCTGGTTAACTAAATCTCGAACTATAAATTCATCATCGGGATTTTTTTCTTGCCACTGTTGTACAAAATAATCAGCCATTTTATTGCTGTGTGAATAATCTGCCAAAATGCTTGATTTCAATAGTAGTACTTTACTCATTATTTTCCTCGAAACTCATGTGTCTATCTCATCAGATAATGATGATACTCGGTATGTGGCAGATTAATAGGAAGAAATTTAGAAGTCATACTTCAAAAAAACTGATGGTATTTGTATGAGATAACTAAAATCATAAAACAAACCTAAATATTATCTTTAGCCACCACATGATTATAGGTTGATGAGTGGCGTTATAATGAATTGAAAAATAAGGATTTAAGAATGGATCCCATTCTATCAGCATTACATGCTGGAATTGAACAAACATCACTGCGCGATCAATGGCAACTGAAGAAACGCCTTCACGGCATCGCAAAAATACAAGATCAAAAATCTCGTATGGCAGTTATCGAAGTCATCAAAGGGGATATTGAAAAGGCAAAACAGAAGGTTGAGAAAAAACGTCTGAATATGCCAAAAATTGTTTACCCTGAAAACCTACCAGTTAGCCAAAGAAAACAAGCTATTTTTGATGCGATTAATCAGCATCAAGTGGTGATCATTGCCGGTGAAACAGGGTCAGGTAAAACCACGCAGATCCCTAAAATTTGCTTAGAGCTGGGTCGTGGCGTGAAGGGCTTTATTGGTCATACTCAGCCAAGAAGATTAGCGGCTCGCTCAGTGGCTTCGCGCCTTGCACAAGAATTAGAGTGTGAGCTAGGCGCAAACGTCGGTTATAAAGTTCGCTTCAGTGACCAAGTGAGTGATACCACCCAAGTTAAATTAATGACGGACGGTATTTTACTGGCGGAATTGCAGAATGATAAGTTACTGCTGCAATACGACACAATTATTATCGATGAAGCCCATGAGCGCAGTTTAAATATTGATTTTATTTTAGGTTATTTACGTCAATTATTGCCTAAGCGCCCTGATTTAAAAGTCATTATTACGTCAGCGACGATAGATCCAGAACGATTCTCTCGACACTTTGGTCATGCGCCAATTGTTGAAGTCTCAGGGCGGACATACCCAGTTGAAGTGCGTTATCGCCCAATTATGGGGGACGATAATGACAGCGAACGCGACCAAATTGACGGTATCATCGATGCCGTTAATGAGTTAGGACGTGAAAGTGCCGGCGATATTCTGATTTTCATGAGTGGTGAGCGAGAAATTCGTGATACCGCCGACGCCTTATCCAAGCTACAGTTGCGCCATACGGAAGTCTTACCGCTATTTGCACGGTTATCTAACAGTGAGCAAAACCGAATTTTCCATCCTCATGGCGGCCGTCGAATTATTCTTGCCACTAACGTAGCTGAAACCTCGTTGACGGTTCCGGGGATCAAGTATGTGATTGATACGGGTTATGCGCGTATCAGCCGTTATAGTTATCGCACCAAGGTACAACGCTTGCCTGTTGAGGCGATTTCACAAGCCTCTGCTAATCAGCGTAAAGGGCGCTGTGGTCGTGTTTCGGACGGTATCTGTATCCGCTTGTATTCCGAAGAAGATTTCTTATCTCGACCAGAGTTTACCGATCCTGAGATCCTGAGAACCAACTTGGCGTCGGTCATTTTGCAGATGACCTCAATCGGACTTGGGGATATCGCGGCATTTCCATTCGTTGAAGCACCGGATAAGCGCAATATTCAAGATGGTGTCAAATTACTGGAAGAGTTAGGTGGGATCCAACCTCACAAAGATGCAGACAAAGGTTATCGATTAACCGATATCGGGCGTCAGTTAGCACAACTCCCCGTTGACCCGCGTTTAGCGCGAATGGTGATAGAAGCCAGAAAGTATGGTGCGGTACGCGAAACTATGGTGATCGTTTCGGCATTATCGATTCAAGATCCCCGCGAAAGACCGCTGGATAAACAGCAAGCTTCTGATGAAAAACATCGACGTTTCCATGATAAACAATCGGATTTTCTGGCATTTTTAAATCTGTGGGATTATTTAAAACAGCAGCAAGAGGAATTATCTAACGCACAATTTAGAAAAATGTGCCGTCAGGATTTTCTTAACTATTTGCGAATTCGCGAGTGGCAAGATCTCTACACGCAGTTGCGCCAAGTCGTGAAAGAACAAGGGTTTGCTATCAATAGCGCCCCAGCAGATTTTCGCAGTATTCATGTCTCGCTATTGGCAGGATTGCTCTCGCATATCGGCCAGAAAGACGCTGAAAAACATGAGTTTACGGGGGCGAGAAATGCGAGATTTACTATCTTCCCTGGTTCAGGTTTATTCAAAAAACCACCGAAGTGGACGATGGTTGCTGAACTGGTTGAAACCTCAAAGCTGTGGGGACGGATTGCGGCTTCGATTGATCCTGAATGGATAGAACCACTCGCAGAGCATTTGGTGAAACACCACTATAGCGAACCCCATTGGTCAAAATCAGAGGGTGCGGTCACTGCATCGGAAAAAGTGACTTTATACGGGTTGCCGATTGTGGCTTCACGCCAAGTGAATTATGGTTCGATTGATCCATTATTATGTCGTGAATTATTTATCCGCCATGCGCTGGTGGAAGGTGACTGGAATACTCGTCACGCTTTCTTCAGAGCTAACCTAAAACTGTTATCAGAAGTGGAAGATTTGGAACACAAATCACGCCGCAGAGACATTTTAGTGGATGACGAAACGCTATTTGCGTTTTATGACCAGCGTATCCCGAATGATGTGATTTCCTCTCGCCATTTTGATAAATGGTGGAAAACTGCATCAAAACAGCAACCGGATTTGCTCAGCTTTGAAAAAAATATGCTGATCAAAGAAGATGCTGGGAATGTGTCGGCGCTTGATTACCCAAATTATTGGTATCAAGGCGATCTTAAATTCCGTTTAAGCTACCAGTTTGAGCCAGGTACTGACGCCGATGGTGTCACTGTTCATATCCCATTAGCTATTTTGAATCAGGTGCAAAATGTGGGCTTTGACTGGCAAGTTCCGGGTCTGCGCCATGAATTAATCGTTGCGTTAATCAAATCATTGCCTAAGCCTATTCGCCGTAATTTTGTACCCGCGCCAAATTATGCTTCTGCATTTTTGGAGCGAGTTCCGACCCCGGAAGGTAGCGTGTTAGATAAGCTAGAGCGCGAACTGCGTCGAATGACGGGGGTAACGGTTGAGCGTGAGGCTTGGCAATTAGATCAACTTCCAGTGCATTTAAAAATGACTTACCGAGTGGTGAATGACAAAAATAAAACTGTCGCGGAAGGGCAAGATCTGGATGCGTTAAAAGACAGTCTTAAGGAAAAAGTGCAAGAAACACTGTCCGAGGTTGTGGATGATGGTATTGAACAAAGTGGCTTGCATATTTGGAGTTTCGGTGAGTTGCCACAACGTTATGAACAAAAACGCGGGGGATATTCAGTTAAAGCCTATCCTGCGTTAGTGGACGAAAAGAACAGTGTGGGGATCCGTGTTTTTGAAACTGAATTCGAGCAACAGCAAGCAATGTGGGGCGGCGTTCGTCGATTATTACTGTTAAATATTCCTTCGCCAATCAAATATTTGCATGAAAAGCTACCGAATAAATCCAAATTAGGGCTCTATTTTAACCCTTACGGCAAAGTGCTTGAGTTAATTGATGACTGTATCGCGTGCGGTATTGATCAGCTGATTGCAACTTATGGCGGTGCCGTATGGACTGAAGAGCAGTTCGAATCATTAAAAGAGTACGCGAGAGCGGAATTGAACGATGTGGTTGTGAATATCGCCAAGCAAGTTGAGCAAATCTTAACGGCTGTATTTGCTATCAATAAACGGCTGAAAGGTCGCGTCGATTTTTCGATGGCGCTCGCATTGTCTGATCTCAAAGCTCAAATGTCAGGATTGGTATTTAAAGGGTTTGTGACAGAGCAGGGCTGGAAGCGATTACCGGATATTTTGCGTTACTTAAACGGCATTGAACGTCGGTTAGAAAAGTTAGCCATCGATCCAAATCGTGACCGTGCTCAGATGAGCAAAGTTGAACACGTACAAACTATGTGGCAGCAGTGGATGAGTAAACTTACGCCACTACAAAAGCAGTTACCGGAAGTACAGGAAGTTCGCTGGATGATTGAAGAGTTACGCGTGAGCTTGTTCGCCCAACAATTAGGAACTCCATATCCGATATCGGATAAACGGATCATTCAAACCATGGAAAGTTTAACGCAGCAACTGTAGTTAGGGGGCAATGATAGCGTTAGGCTGACGATAATTTATTGGATAATAAGATAAAAATGCGCGATTGGGTCACTGTGCCGCTCGCGCATTTTTATTATTAGATTATTAATTACGGATAAGCTTTACTATCCAACCCCAATTTAGTTACAACATACCAATGGATTGGTACCACCTCTACATTAACAATTGAGTTGTTTGCAATATATTTATCTAGCTAGCGCTGTTTTGGATTTATCGTTCAATAGTTCGTTCTATTTGTTGCTGAGTCGCTAATTTAAACTGAAAGCCTTCGACACGCTCCTGCGCTTTAATTCTAGGTAACTTTTGCTGAAAGAGGCTTGATGGTTGAGTAGGGAATGATTGGGTTACGGCTATTATGCTTTGAGCCACCAAATGCGGTACTTCTGACGACGAATGAATAAGAGAAGGGCGTTCCGCAAATGTGACTGTACGCTGATTTGTTGGGATTAGATTCATTTGAGTTTCCTTATTGGTGAATAGTCATTCAAAAACTACATCACAAAAAAGGATGAGAATTGTAAAAAACGAGGAGGTTGGTCAGGGGGAAATGAAGATAATAAAAAATGAGCTAAATTTAATGGGTTAAATTTAGCTCATTAATAAAGAGTGGATTACGCTAACAGGGAATATAAAGCTGGTACTGAGGCTATCGCAATCCCAAATGCTAAAATTTTCTCTATTAATTTCAGTGGGGCTTTTGCTGTTTGCTGTGAACGAGCATACAGAAAAAGAATGATCCCCGGCGCATAAAGTACCACGGAGAGCATCAAGTTAATCAATCCTGACGCGTACAACAGCCATAATCCATAGACAGCAGCAACAAAACCAACCGCGAGCAGGGCTTTGCTATGGCGTTGATAAGCAACTTTGACTAAGAAGGCACCGACTAAAAAGTAAGGAACCAAAATCATCTCTGAAGCGATAGTCAGCAGAGTATTGTAGTTACTGCCACTTAACCAAATTAGCACTAATGATAGTTGAACTGCACCGTTGGTGAACCATAACGAGGAAGATGGTGCATCATTTTTATTTAATTTATTGAAAATTTTAGGGAATGATTGGTATTGTGCGGCAATATATGGAACTTCAGCGGCCATAATTGTCCAGCTCAAATACGCGCCACAAACAGAGATAATCAAACCTGCGGCAATAATGATGTCACCGCTAGAGCCAATTAAAGAGACCATTAAAGTCGCCATCGACGGGTTTTTAATCTCAGCCAGATCGGCACGAGGCATGATCCCAAGAGATAGTAGGGTGACAAGAATATAGATAATTAATGCGGAGCTTACCGCAAAAATGGTAGCTAGACCGACATCTCGGCGGTTTTTCGCCCGAGCGGAGACGACGACCGCCCCTTCAATACCAATAAAGACCCACAGAGTGATCAGCATGGTGTCTTTTACTTGTTCCCAAACGGGAATGCCAAGGTCAATACCGCTAAAATCGGCATCAAAAATATCGAGCTTGAAGGCAAAGAATGCGAGTACGATAAATAACCCAAGAGGGACTAATTTCGCCATCGTGGCGAGTTTGTTGATCCCCGCCGCAGTTTGCACACCGCGAAGAACTAAGTAATGCACAACCCACAGTAAGATAGATTCACCGATTAGAGCTTGCCAAGTATTACCATCGCCAAACACAATGTTATCCGGTGTATCGGTGAAGAAGCTGATCGCGGCAAAGACAATCACTAAATAGGAAACGTTGGCGACAACAGCACACAACCAATAGCCCCATGCAGAACAAAAGCCAATAAACTCACCAAATCCTACTTTTGCATAAGTAAATATTCCGCCATCCAGGTCAGGACGAATTCTGGAAAGGAGTAAAAGAGAGAATGCAAGAAATAAGATCCCTACGCCCGTGATGGACCAGCCGATAATTAACGCTAATGGGCTTGCCACTTCAGCCATATTCTGAGGAAGGCTAAATACACCAGCACCAACCATTGAGCTAAGAACTAGCGCGGTGAGTGCAGTAAGGCTTAATGTATTTTTCAATGTATATCCTGGTTGTTGTGCAATCAAAAGTTAAAATCACGTTAAGATAGCAATGCTATAAATGGATTCACTGTCACAGCTTTTAAATCCAGTTGGATCACCTGCTAAATTAGAGTGTGGATTCTACGAATGAAATGCGCCAGATGCAATGGGAAAATATGCACAGAACAAGATGTTTTATTCACTTTCGCTATTTATGGTAAATAGGCTCACATTTTATAAAGTGCTAATTTGAGCTGTTAAGGAATAGGTATCAGGAAGTAGGGCAATGCAAACAAAAAAAGCCAGCTTAATATTTAAGCTGGCTTTCATAATAAAGTAGAGCTATCGACTATTTGAACAGGTCTGCACTGATGGTGACGCTGCCACCATTCGACTGCCATTCACGAGTGATATGGTAGTATTTTGCACCTTTAGCTTCTGCACGTTTGGCGATTTGATAACGAACTTCTGGGGTATTGGTGTAATAACCAGAGAAGGTAATGGAATCAAATGGAACCATCATGGCTGCTGCTGTTTTGTTCACTTCTTCAATGACATAACCACTTGGTAATGTCACGCTAGTACGACCCGGCTGGCTTGAGGAAGTTTCGAAGAAACGGCCAACCGCTTCGGTTGGTTCTTCTGAGCTTGCAACACCTGGGATCAGAACTTTATCAGCGGCTTCACCACCCTGCGCTAACAACGCACGACCCGCTTCTGAATCAGCAGGAACAACTGCTTCTTCTTTTTGAATTTGGCGCTTAGGTGCATCTTTCTTATAGATATATGCGGTTGCTAAAGTGTTACCGCCGTCATTCATGGCTACGTTACGAACCACATAAAATGAGGCTGCATCTTTTTCTTTGGCTTTTTTCGCGATTGCTTCGTATAAGTCAGGTTCAGATGGGTAGAAACCACTTACAGTGACGGCATCAAAAGGTTGATACACTTTTGCGTCCGCTTTAGACATTTCTTCAACACCACCGAAAACTCGGCGAGCAGATTCTTCACGTTTTGATGCATCTTTTGCGTACACATCAGCAACAACACGCATGTTGCCACTGTCACCTACATCATCAAGGCTTTGAATGTAAAAGGCATAAGCCCCCATCTTATCAGCCCTACGGGAAACTGCATCGGATGCTTCATAGATAGCATTAAAACGCCCAGTGACGGTTATACGCTCATAAGGTTGTAATTCAGTAGCCTGTTTTGGCGTTAATTCAACAGCCGCCTGTGTAGCGGTTATACTAGTTAATGATAGCACCGCGGCTGCGATGACCGTAGTTTTCAGCTTCATACAAAATCCTTCCGCCTTGCGCAATTTATTATAAACATGCTGAATAATAGTAGTAACACATGGCGGTGATTATTACACGTAACTGCCCATGTTGTCGCACTATTTTATTTTTATAAGACACAAATAATGATTGACTAGTCAAATTTACCAGTTTTTTTAAAGTATCCAGTATTTTATTGACCTAAAACTAAGATTTCCACGGTGAATTCCATTTACTGTCTTAGAATCGTGATCAATTATGGATCAATAAGGCTAATTTCAGTAGGTTATTAGAACATTTTACAGCTGTTCAACGACAAAATAGGACTTTTCCTTTTGATAAGGCAGTCATTTTTTTGGCGAATAACCTACAACATAGATTACTTCGAGCTTTAAAAAGGGAATATTATGCGAATTGGTATACCAAGAGAACGACTTGCCAATGAAGCGCGTGTTGCCGCTACACCATCAACAGTCACCCAATTGTTAAAATTGGGTTTTTCGGTGTGTGTTGAGCAAAATGCGGGACATTTAGCAAGTTTTGATGATGCAGCTTATGAGCAAGCTGGTGCAGAAATTGTCTCTCGTGAGAGCGCATTTTCTGCGGATATTGTGTTTAAAGTGAATGCACCATTGTCGGACGAAATTCCTTTATTAAAAGAAGGGGCGACTTTAGTCAGCTTTATTTGGCCGGCGCAGAACCCTGAGTTAATGGAGGCATTAAAAGCCCGTAATATCAACGTAATGGCAATGGATGCAGTGCCGCGTATCTCTAGGGCGCAATCGCTTGATGCATTGAGCTCAATGGCAAATATCGCCGGTTACCGCGCGATTGTGGAAGCAGCTCATGAGTTTGGACGCTTCTTCACCGGACAAATTACTGCTGCTGGTAAAGTACCGCCAGCAAAAGTGATGATCATCGGTGCGGGTGTGGCGGGCCTGGCTGCGATAGGTGCAGCAGGTAGCTTAGGCGCAATTGTTCGCGCATTTGATACTCGCCCTGAAGTGAAAGAGCAAGTTCAAAGTATGGGTGCTGAGTTCCTCGAATTAGATTTTAAAGAGGATGCGGGGAGTGGAGATGGTTACGCGAAAGTGATGTCTGAAGCCTTTATTAAGGCAGAAATGGCGCTATTTGCTGCACAAGCAAAAGACGTGGATATCATTGTAACGACAGCGCTTATTCCGGGTAGACCTGCGCCAAAATTGATCACCAAAGAGATGGTTGAATCAATGAAGCCAGGCAGTGTGGTGGTTGATCTTGCTGCACAAACGGGCGGTAACTGTGAGCTGACTCAAGCGGATAAATTGGTTGTCACCGATAATGGTGTCAAAATCATCGGTTACACCGATTTACCAAGCCGTTTACCAACGCAATCATCTCAGCTATATGGTACTAACCTTGTTAACTTGATGAAGTTGTTATGCAAAGAAAAAGATGGCGAAATCACGATTGATTTTGATGATTTAGTCATTCGCGGCGTTACGGTTATCAAGCAAGGCGAAATCACCTGGCCAGCACCGCCAATTCAAGTTTCAGCTCAGCCACAAGCGAAGCCGAAAGCCGTTGAAAAGGTGAAAGCGCCAGAGAAAAAGATGTCACCGGTAACCAAAATGGCGCTGATGGCACTGGCTATCATCTTGTTTGGATGGTTCGCCAACTCAGCTCCAGCCGAGTTTTTATCGCACTTTACCGTCTTTGCGCTAGCTTGTGTGGTGGGATACTACGTGGTGTGGAACGTCACCCATGCGCTGCATACCCCGTTGATGTCGGTCACTAACGCCATCTCAGGGATTATTGTTGTTGGTGCATTGCTGCAAATTGGCAGCGGTGGCTGGGTAAGTTTCTTATCCTTTATTGCGATCTTGATCGCAAGCATCAATATTTTCGGTGGGTTCACAGTAACTCAACGTATGTTAAAAATGTTTCGTAAGGGATAAGGAGTAACTTATGTTGTCAAGTGGAGTTGTGACAGCAGCCTACATCGTTGCTGCTATCCTATTTATTTTCAGCCTTGCGGGGCTATCTCGCCATGAAAGTTCTCAACGCGGGAACACATACGGCATTATCGGTATGGGGATTGCCCTGATTGCAACCATCTTAGGACCTCATAGCGCGAATGTGGGTTGGATGATTGTGGCAATGGTGATCGGTGCCGTAATTGGTATTCGTTTAGCCAAAAAAGTTGAAATGACTGAAATGCCTGAGCTGGTTGCTATTTTGCACAGCTTTGTGGGTTTGGCAGCGGTACTTGTGGGCTTCAACAGCTTTATTGCAAGTGAAGGTCACGCCAGCAGCGTGATGGAAAATATTCATTTAACGGAAGTTTTCTTGGGCATTTTCATCGGTGCGGTCACGTTTACAGGCTCAATTGTGGCTTATGGCAAACTGTCGGGAAAAATGTCATCGAAGCCGATGATGTTACCAAATCGCCATAAACTTAACCTTGCAGCCTTAGTCGTTTCATTTATTTTGCTGGTTATTTTCGTTAAAACTGACAGCGTTGGCTTGCAAGTATTTGTTATGTTGATCATGACCGCGATTGCATTAGCCTTCGGTTGGCATTTAGTTGCCTCTATCGGTGGTGCAGACATGCCAGTGGTTGTTTCCATGCTGAACTCATATTCAGGATGGGCAGCGGCAGCGGCAGGTTTCATGCTCAGTAATGACTTACTTATCGTGACAGGGGCCTTAGTTGGTTCATCGGGTGCTATCCTTTCTTATATCATGTGTAAAGCAATGAACCGTTCGTTTATCAGTGTTATTGCTGGCGGGTTTGGTACTGATGGTTCATCAACAGGTTCTGAAGAAGAGATGGGCGAATACCGCGAAACGACAGCGGAAGAAGTCGCTGAAATGTTGAAAAATTCAACTTCAGTGATTATTACTCCGGGCTATGGTCTGGCGGTAGCTCAGGCGCAGTATCCGGTGCATGATATTACGGCAAAACTGCGTGAACGCGGTATCAATGTTCGTTTTGGTATTCACCCAGTTGCAGGGCGCTTACCAGGACACATGAACGTACTGTTAGCGGAAGCGAAAGTTCCTTATGACATCGTATTAGAAATGGATGAAATTAATGATGATTTCGCCGAAACAGATACGGTGCTGGTTATCGGCGCGAATGATACCGTGAACCCAGCGGCACAAGAGGATCCAAATAGCCCAATTGCGGGTATGCCTGTATTAGAAGTTTGGAAGGCAAATAATGTCGTTGTGTTTAAGCGCTCAATGAATACAGGGTATGCGGGGGTACAAAACCCACTGTTCTTTAAAGAAAATACTCAAATGTTATTTGGTGATGCGAAAGCCAGCGTGGATGCAATTTTAAAAGCGCTGTAATTGCTTATCATTGACAATATAAAATAAAATGCCCTGAATTCAGGGCGTTTTTATATCTGAATATTCGCTTTTTATTATTAATCGAATTATGAGTAATTAAGAATGGTCATTAAGAAGATAATAGAAAAAAGCTCATAAATATTTCTATTTATGAGCGTCTAAATTTGATTGTTATTGCCAGTTTAACTAATCATCTGCGGCACTAATAGGGCAGACAAAACCGTCAGGTTTAATCGCTAATAAATCGCATTTTAGCTTATCAATAACATGTTCTGCCGTATTCCCTAAGAAGGCAGCTGAAAGCCCAGTACGACCTAATATACCGAGCACCACGACACCCGCGTGTAGTTCTTCACACATGTCAGGGATGATTTTTTCAGGTAGCCCTTCACGAACATGGGTATATTTCTCATCAATCGCAAATTTCTGCCGCAGGCTTTTCATGGCTATCAGATGCTGACCGCGTAGGGCATTGTTATACAAGCTTGGGTCAAAATCAGGCAGCTCAATGGCAATGTTCATTGGCGCAATCGGGTAAGCGCTAACTAAATGAATTTCCTGCTCTTTAATAACCCGTCGCGCGAGATCTTGGGTTTTTTCAACCAATTTAATATTTAGGTCATCATGGTAAGATTCTTCATTAGAAAGATTCACTGCAACCACAACAGAACCGTGATCTGGCCAAACTTTATCTTTTACCATCCAAACAGGACACGGGCATTTTCTTAATAAATGCCAGTCTAGCGGGGTAAAAATGATGGACTCTAAGTTGTCAGTTTGATGCGCCATTTTCAGTAGAAGGTCATGTTGACCGCTGATCACTTCCTGAATGATGGCTTCATAAGGCTTGTTGTGCCAAATGACTTTAATTTCTATCTCAATACCCGCTTCTAAATAAAAATGGGCTTGCTGTTTGATCCAAGCAGCTTTTTGGCTGATCACCCCTTTGCGCATCGCATTGCGTTCTTCAGGAGAAAGCAGGGTGGTCATATCATAAGATAGGTCGTAGATAGGCAGGAAGGCTTTTATCCGTCCGCCATTACGCTGCACGATATAAACTGCACGCCTTAATGCCGGTTGATCATCCTGATTTGGGTCGATTGCTACTAAAAGATTTTTATAGTTAGCCATGCTGACATCCTCTCAATAAACGGATAGTTCCATCTCTCTAAACTATGTTATTGGGGATAAATACGCAAGAAATGTGATTAAAAAGTAACAACGGATCACAAAGTTTGTGACCCGTTTATAGGAATACTAGCAAGAAACAGGGGATACTTTACCAGCGATATCAGTCAGTTTCGCCATATCGTCGATGGTAATATATTTACCTTTAACGCTGAGCATACCGCTTTTTTGGAAGCGGCCTAACAGACGGCTAATTGTCTCAACGGTTAAGCCAAGGTAATTACCAATATCGCCACGAGTCATGGTGAGTCTGAATTCTCTTGGTGAGAAACCACGCTCAGCAAAACGATGAGATAGGTTAAGAATAAATGCAGCTAAACGCTCTTCCGCATTTTTCTTAGATAATAAGAGGATCATTTCTTGGTCCCCTTTAATTTCACCGCTCATCAGGCGCATAATTTGCTGGCGCAGGTTAGGCATTTTGCCAGATAAATCGTCCAGCGTTTCAAATGGAATTTCACAAACCATTGAAGTTTCTAGCGCTTGAGCAAAACTTGGGTGCTGTGTATGAATAATGGCATCAAAACCAACGAGGTCGCCCGCTAAGTGGAAACCAGTGATTTGCTCATCGCCTTCTTCAGTAATGGTGTAGCTTTTAATTGTGCCAGAGCGAATAGCGTATAAAGAACGTAATTCATCGCCGGCTTTAAATAAAGCTTGGCCTTTTTGAATAGGTTTTTTACGTTCGATAATATTATCGAGTTGATCCAGTTCGTGTTCATTCAGAGTAAAAGGAATACACAGCTGACTAATACTGCAATCCTGGCAATGAATAGCACAACCACCAGACTGGATGCGACGAACAACTCTTTTTTCTGGGATCATATTAAATGCTCAATCAGGTTAAAATTATTGATATGAGTCAATTTTAGCATAAGATAATTGATCAGGTAAGGGCTATATAAGACAGAAACGAGTTATTAAATAAAAAAGCAAAGAATGCTAAATATACCAATCTAATAGATTCAGCAGATCATGCTAATTTACGGGATATTCGCAATTTCATGATTTGACATATATTAAATACATAAATTTAATATATAAAAAGAGGGTCAAAAAACTTAATAAAAACACGTTTTATTTTACGTCATTTATTAGCATTAAATTAACACAAGAATAAACAGAAAAATATCATTTTTTCCTATTAACTTATAAAAAGAGGTCATAATGAATAACAATTTGATGTCGTTGCCCCCATTAATGACAGCTGTCGACATTATTGATCCAAGCGTTTCGGATGAACTGCAGCTAATAGAAATTCCGCTCCCTAAACTCCTTCCTGGTCATTTAATCGTTAAAGTGGAAGCCTCAGGTGTTAACCGTCCTGACATTTTCCAACGCAAAGGCTCATACCCACCACCGCCAGATGCTTCACCAATCATGGGACTTGAGGTATCAGGTACAGTTGTGGCTAAAGCTGATGATGTAACAACGTGGGCGATAGGCGACCGAATTTGTGCACTTGTAGCAGGTGGTGGTTACGCAGAGTACTGCTTAGTGCATCAGGATATTGCTTTGCCATTAGGAAATTTATCCTTTGAAGAAGGGGCTGCTATCCCAGAAAACTTTTTTACTGTTTGGGCGAATATGTTCC
Source organism: Providencia sp. JGM181 (assembly GCF_018257375.1). Taxonomy (NCBI): domain Bacteria; kingdom Pseudomonadati; phylum Pseudomonadota; class Gammaproteobacteria; order Enterobacterales; family Morganellaceae; genus Providencia; species Providencia sp. JGM181. The sequence goes on from NZ_JAERJY010000051.1 coordinate 20,768, forward strand.
AGATTGGGCAGTTGAAAAAAGGGGAAACAGTACTTATTCATGGTGGTACCTCGGGTATTGGTAGTGTCGCCATCATGTTAGCAAAAGCCTTTGGTGCCACGGTGATAACGACGGTTGGCTCAGAAGATAAAGCGATAGCGGCGAAATCACTTGGTGCGGATTGTGTGATTAATTACCGAACAGACGATTTTGTTAAAGTGACTCAGGAGTATACAAATCATCATGGTGTGAATATGGTCGTCGATATTATTGGTGGAGACTATGTCAGTAAAAATTACGTAGTAGCCGCAAAATTTGGACGGATTATCCAAATTGGCATGATGAAAGGAAACCCAACTCAGCTGAACATGATGCCAATGATGGTAAAACGTTTAACCCACACTGGATCGACAATGCGCTCTCGAAGTAATGAAGAGAAAGCGCAAATCGCAAAAGAGCTGCATCAGCAAGTTTGGGGAATGTTACAGAATGGTAAGATAAAACCAATAATTAACAAAATATATACATTGTGTCAGGTGGAACGTGCACATCACCATATGGAGTCAGGGGATTTGATTGGTAAAATTATTTTAATAAACAGGTAGCTACGACCTAACTATTTTTTAATCTTTATATAATTAGATAATAATTACGTAGGGTATTATTTGTT